>JAOZLK010000735.1 GCA_029934875.1 Bacteroidales bacterium
TAATATTTGTCGCTTTCGGGGGAGTGGGCTGTATAGACCACAGACCTTATGAATCCTCCCAGGGAGAGATTGCTGCTAACTAATGTCTCGTGATTCCCGGATTGGGAGGATTCAAATAGGCCTTGTGAAGTGGCAGGAAGAGTTATCCAGGTGGATAACATCAATAAACAAATTGCCTTTACCACTTTCCTCATCTTCTTTTTTGATCAAAAGTAGATTGAGGAGAAACAAATATCGACCGTTTTTCGCGGTCTGCACCTTTTTGAGGCTTTGAATTGGTTCAGACTTGTTGGATTGAACCAATGACCGTAATAAATGCTATTTTTGAAAGCATGAAAGAACTGGTCCAATCCCAACGTGATTACTTCCTCAAAGGTCATACCAAGCCATTGAAGGCCAGGAAGGAAACTCTCAGAAAGCTATATCGCTTATTGCTTGATAATGAGCAAATGCTTGCCGATGCGATTTACAAGGACTTTAAAAAGTCCTTTATGCTGACCATTGAGAATGAATTGAGTCTTCCCTATGGTGAAATCAATCATATGCTTCGAAAATTGAAGCGGTGGACAGCCCCGAAATATGCCAAGACCAATCTTGTGAATTTTTTGGCGGCCAGCCGAACCATTCAGATTCCAATGGGTGTGACCCTTGTGATTGGCCCCTGGAACTATCCTTATATGCTCGCTCTCGTTCCCGCTATCTCAGCTTTGGCTGCCGGGAATACGGTCATCCTGAAGCCAAGTGAGGTCACAGCAAATTCATCGGCGGCACTTGCCTCCCTGATTAATGAGAATTTCCCAAAGGAATTGTTTTATGTACAGGAGGGAGGGATCGAAGAAACCACGGAATTGCTGGAACAGAAATTTGACAAAATATTTTTTACCGGAAGTACCGAGGTTGGAAAGATCGTGATGAGAGCAGCAGCAGAGCACCTCACGCCGGTTACCCTTGAGCTGGGAGGTAAGAATCCGGTAATTATAATGCCAGGTTGCAACCTGAAACTTGCTGCAAAAAGACTCACCTGGGGAAAATTTCACAACAATGGAATGGCATGTGTATCGCCTGACCAGGTTTATGTACATGAATCGATCAGGGAGCTCTTACTCGAAGAGATAAGAAAGAACATTCCAAAAATTTTCGGTGAAGATCCAAGGCAGAGTCCGGCCCTCCCCAGGATGGTTAGTGAGAAACACTTTAAGCGAATCATGTCAATGATCGATCCAGAAAAGGTGGTTGTTGGTGGGGAAAGCGATCCTGATGAGCTTTATATTGCTCCAACGGTAATGGATGGGGTTCAGCCGGGAGATGCCGTGATGAAGGAGGAGATATTCGGACCGCTTATGGCCTTGATCTCATACAGGGATCTGGACCAGCTGGTGGAAACCCTGAAGGTGCAACCTTCGCCCCTGATGCTCTATCTCTTTACAGGCAATGTGAGAAAGGCCAAAAGGCTGACCAGGGAAATTCCTTCGGGCGGAGCTATGATCAATGATGTGATACTTCAGTTTGTGAATATGGATACACCGTTTGGAGGTGTTGGTGAATCGGGAATGGGCTCCTACCATGGCAAGGCAGGATTTGACGCATTCAGCCAGCAAAAGACTGTGATACGTAAGTTCAACGTTTTTGAACTATTTATGAAGTATCCTCCATATTATACCTTATACCTGCCATTTTACAGGACTGTTCTGGGCAAATCTATCAGGAACCTGTTTCGCTAAGAGAGTTAAGATATTCGCTGGGTGTCAGTCCTGTCTTTTGTTTGAATATGGTATTGAAGCTGGATTTACTGTTAAATCCGGCATCGTAGGCAATGGCCAGAATGGTCAGGTGTTTAAATGCAGGATCAAGCATCCGTTTTTTCACCTCTTCAAGCCTGTATTCATTAATCAGGGTATAAAAGTTCTTACCAAGGTGCTCATTGATCACCTCAGAGAGAAAGTGGCGGGGGATTTGCAGTTGATCCGAGAGGTCGAAAATAGTCAACTCTCTGTCCCGGTAGGGTTTATCCTTCTCCAAATGGTTCTCGAGCATGTTAATATAGCGGGCTACATCCTTTTTCTTCAGGCCGGACCGGGCATATTTCTTCTGTTCAGATTCTTCCGGGTTGATTTCAACTGCAACTTCGTGCTCCTTTACCACCTCTTCAAAAATACTCGGCTGATGAAATCCAAAAATGGTAAACAGAAAGGTAAGTATTGTGAGCCCTATGAAAGAGGTCTCGTAGGGATCAAAAGGCATAAAATCCACCAGGATATCTACACCGCCGAAAATAAACATGACCACATAGCCTGCATAGAAGGTAATAGAGAGCCCCGTAAGCCACTGAAGGGTAATCTTCCCGGATGAGTAACTCACCACTTCCCTTAAGTGCTTCTGGTGACGCCGGATCTCAACAAATGTAGCCACTGAATAGCTTGTAATAGAGACGAAAAATGCAATAGCGTATATTATTCTGAAAGAGATGAAGCGATCTTCCACAAGAAATCCATCAGTTCCGTTCATCACAGGTTGGTCAATAAATATCAATGAGGCTATCAGGAAGATGAAGAATGGAGCAAAATTCCAA
>JAOZLK010000157.1 GCA_029934875.1 Bacteroidales bacterium
GATGTGTATATCGTAGGGACCGGCAGGTAGATTCTGGAAGTCACCCGTGGAGTTGGTAATGCTTCCATTAAGGCTGTATGTTTTCGGATCGGTGCCGCCACCGGCGGAAATCAGGATGCTTCCTTCAGGCGAATCGAAACAGGAGTTCACATCCCCCTGCACATAGTTATCTATGAAGAGCTCAGCGGGTTCAATAATCGTCAGGAGGCTTCCCATAATCTCGCATCCGGAGGCATCCCTGACCAGAATCTGGTAGTCTCCCGCTGCCAGGTTGTTAAAGAGGTTTGTGGGATAGAGATCCGCTCCACCATTGATGGAGTAGAGGTAGGGTGGAACACCCCCGCTTACACTGATATTGATTGATGCCAGGGCATCACCGAAGCACAGATTTTGTCCGCCGATAATTTCCTCAAGAATCTGAATCTCACCTGGTTCAAGGATGGTCACGTCATTTGAAACCACGCAGAGATTTGCATCCCTTGTCCATACGGTATAGAGCCCGGGTCCCAGTCCGCTGAATACATTCCCCGCCTGGTAGGAGGGATCAAGATTTCCTGTAATGGAATATTCATAAGAGCCGGTTCCGCCTGAGGTGGTGACCGTGATGGTGCCGTCTCCGTTTCCGTAACAGGTGACAGGAGTTTCTGTAAGGGTACTTGCCAGTGCCGGTGGTTCACTGATTGTAGCCAGGTCAGGGTACAATATGTTACAGCCGTTTGCATCTGTGATGCTGAGAGAATATACTCCTGCCGGCAAGGCCACCGGATCCTCATCTGCAGATACACTTACTCCGGCTTCGTTGGTCCAGTCGAATATCAGAAGCCCTGTTCCTCCGCTTACATCGATTGTAATGGCGCCGGTGAATTCTCCATTGCAGAGAATGTTGGTCTGGGAGCTAAGGATGGCACTTATGGGAGTGGGTTCAATAATCGTAGCGATAAGCGGGAAGTTTGTCACACAGCCATTGCCATCGGTGATGACCAGGTTATAAGCTCCGGCAGCCAGTCCCGCTATATCCTGATTGTTAGAGCTATAGCCTCCTGGCCCCGACCAGTTGAAAGTGTAAGGAAGTGTCCCTCCGGCTACCGTTATATCAATGGATCCATCAGTCAATCCACCACAGGAAATGTCAGTTTTTACCGGAGTGGCCACTACTTCTGCCGGCTCAAGGATGGTGGCTATTGCCGGGAAGGGTACGATACACCCGTTTGCATCGGTGATGTTCACACTGTATTCCCCTGGTCCCAGCATGGAGATGTCTTCAGTTGCTTCGTTAAATCCTCCCGGCCCTGTCCAGGCAAAAAGATAGGGTGCCACACCCCCTGCAGGGCTCAGATTAATGGAGCCGTTGGCTGCACCGAAGCAGTCCACATTCACCCGGGCAACAGTGGCGGTAATGAGTGGCGGCTCGCTTACAGTCTGGGGCGGCATCACCTCGATACATCCCAGGGCATCACTTACCGTTAGCTGGTAAACCCCTGCAAGCAGGTCGGAGATATCCTCATTGGGGGAGCTAAAGCCAAGGGGACCAGTCCAGCTATAGGTATAATTGGGTGTTCCTCCTGAGATGGTGGTCTGGATTGCCCCGTTGTTCAGGCCATTACATGTGATATTGGTAAGGATAAACGTTGAGTTAATGGCAGTATTTGTAGTAATGGTGATGGGGCCTGCAGAGGCCTGGCACCCGTTTCCGTCAGAGACAATTACAAAATAGTCACCCGCCTCAAGCATGGAAATGTCTTCCGCATTGGAGACGAAGCCGTTGGGTCCGGTCCATTGGTAAGTATATCCCGTCCCTCCGCCCGGGCTGCCACCTCCGGGTGTGATCCCGATGGCGCCTGTGGCTTCTCCGTAACAGGACACCGGAGTTACGCCGTTCACTGTAACGGTGACCGGTGGTGGATTGCTGATGGTCAGAACGGGTGTCACATCAGTGGAGGGACAGCCATTTGCATCACCTACTGTCACAGTATAATCTCCTTCCTGTAATCCGGGAAAGGTACCGCTGGTATTACTTGCAGTCTGGGGTCCGTTCAGGTCAAAAGTATAGTTTCCCTGCTCGCCGATGGCGGAAACGGTGATGCTGCCATCGTTAACATTGTTACAGCTTATGTCGCTTGTGGAGACGGAAGTGATGCTGATGGGGTCGGGCCCTCCAATGGTTCCGAAAGAAAATCCATCAGTAGTGCCACTACTCTGATCCGATACAATAATAATGAAGTTGGTATACTTGACATGCCCTGTAAAAGTGTAGGTGGAAGCGGTCATGGGACCGGCACCTTCTACTGCAACCGCTCCCTGCACAAGGAGGTAAGTATACTGGCCCACCCCGCCCGAAACACTTACTGTAAGTGTTCCGTCGGATCCATTCCCGCAGCTGACAGGGGTGCTGGATATGCCGGTTATAATCACATCCTGGGCATAGACCGTTCCCAGTGATGAGAGAAGGGCAAAGAAGATAAATATGGTGATCCTGACTATTCTCATAAAAACTAAGCCGCTTAACTACAATACAGTCACCACCGGCCTTTGGTTGCACCGATAAAATTATAGCATCTCGGCTTAGCCGGGCTACAAAGTTTTAAACAATTGAAGCTTAAGAAAGGCTGGCAAGGTACTTTCTGGAGATCTGTTTTACAGGGTAACGGGCTGCAATTAATCCAATCAGGATGACGGTGAGCCAGATCAGGAGGATATCCAGCCCCTCTATTCTAACGGGGTAAGCATCTATGACGAAGGAACCACTACCCGCCAGCTTGATGACTCCGAAATGCTGCTGGATCCAGCTGATTCCGGTTCCCAGACCCATGCCCAGCAGGCTTCCGGTGATTGAAATCAACCATCCTTCAACCAGGAATATTTTTTCTATAAGCCTGTCGGAAGCCCCCATATTTCGCAGGGTGAGTATATCTCTTTTCTTGTCGATGATCAGCATACTTAAAGATCCAATGATATTGAAGGATGCTATGATCAGGATGAAGGTGAGAATCAGAAAGATAGCCCATTTTTCGGTCCTCATAACCCGGTAGAACAGCGCATTCTGTTGCTCGCGGTTTTTCACCCTGTATGCTTCTCCGGCCAGGGTGGAAATCTCAGACTGAACTTCATCTGGCGGAAAAGACGGATTGAGCTTCACCTCAAGGTAGGTGGCCTCGTTTTCATAAGAGAGCAACTTCCTGGTAAATTCAATGGGAACAATAACATACCTGGAATCGAAGTCCTGTTCGATGGAAAAAATACCTGAAGGGTAGATAAAGTCCCTGCGGATTGACTCCTCCGGCTGAGCCATGTTGATGCGGGCTTTGCGGTCGATGGTATAAACAAACAGCGGGTTGATAAAATTGAGGCCGATCCTGAGATGGTAGGCGACCCCCTGACCTACCACGGCATAGGAGCGATTGTTATCCATGAGCTTCATGGAACCGTCGTAAATCATTGAATCCAGACCACTGACTTCTGAGTAGAATTCATCCACTCCTTTAATGGTGGCAATGTGCTGTTTATCACCATAGAGCAGAAGCACGTTCTCCTCGAGAACCTCTGATACTGCTTCCACTCCGGGCAGTTCACGCAGCTTAGAAGGAAGCTCTCCCGGGGAAAAGGTTTTACCCTCCACCACCGAGATCTGAATTTCGGGATCGAAGGCAGAAAATAAAGATTTGACCACCGAATCGAAGCCATTAAAAACCGACAGAACAATCACCAGTGCCATGGTGCCCACGGTAACCCCTACAACGGATATGGTAGAAATGATGTTAATGGCATTCTGGGATTTTTTCCCCAGCAGGTAACGCCTGGCTATGTAGAAGGAGAGGTTCACTTCGTACATTTCACTATGAGCCCGGTTCCCGTAGGGTGGGTTCCCCTTGTATCGGCCATGTTCAGCAGGAAGCAGAAAGGATATACCAGCAGGTAGTAAAAGGGAAGAACCAGGAGGAAAAGTTTGCTGACATTGGCCAGCAGTATGGGGTATTTCATGGAGAGTTTCCAGGATATTTTCCCCGGCTTACCATAGGAGTACTTCACCACGACATCGTTGAATCCTGCACCACTGAGTTTTTCTTTAATCTCCTCCACTCCATAGCCGTCGCGCACATGTTCATCGATGAAGGAATCATCATGTTCATGATGAACGTCCGAGCCGCCCTGATCGGAAGGGGTGGAAATGAAAAGATAGCCACCCGGCTTAAGTGCCTTGTAGATGTTACGCATCACCCCACGGTCATCTTCTATGTGTTCCATCACATCGACCGAGAGAACCAGGTCATACTCCTCTTTGATATCCATCTGTGTCAGATCGGCATACTGGAAGGTCACCAGGTCCTGTTTTCCCAGTTTTGTAAAAAACCTGTTGCAGTCGTCCACCTGCTCCTGTTTAATATCGAGGCCGGTGATTTTTGCATCGGGGTAGGATCTTGACAGGTAGTGAACATACTGTCCAAAACCGGAGCCTGCATCGGCCACTTTTTCCGGCTTGAATCCCTCCTTTTTCAGGTCCCTGAGCTCACGTCGGATATGCCACGAACGAAGCAGTAAAAGGTCCAGTAAGCGGTAAAAGAAAATTCTGAGAAAAGGGGTGGTATTGAAAACGCTGCCCAGGCTGCGTTTAATTGGATCATACTTCATTCTCAATCATTTAAGAGGTTCTCGATATTATCGATGTAATCGAGTGAGTCGTCGGGGTAGAAAATAAATTCAGGAATGTGTCTCAGCTGGTTCCTCATTCTTTTACCCATTTCGTTTCTGATCATGGGGGCCAGATCAGATATGGCCTGAACAGCAACGTCCAAATCCTTGCTGGGGAAAATGCTGAGATATACTTTGGCAACTCCTAAATCGGGACTGATACGCACCACTGTGACAGAAACCATCTTCCCTCCGCATATGGATGAACCATGTTTCTGAAAATAATCTGCCAGCTCTCTCAGCAGCAGCTTTGATACTTTGTGTTGACGCGTGCTTGTCATGCAGACAAAAGTACGTTTTTTCAATAACATTTTATAGTTTTGCAGCATGGATACAGTATTGAGCGGGATCAGGTCGACAGGCAACCTTCACCTGGGTAATTATTTCGGAGCGGTGAAGAATTTTGTAAAGATGCAGCACGAGAACAGGTGCTACTTTTTCGTGGCAGATTATCATGCCCTGACCACCCACCCCAAGCCGGAAAACCTGCATGACAACATTCGAAAGGTTTTATCGGAATACCTGGCAGCCGGGCTGGATCCCGAGGTGGCTACCCTGTACATTCAGAGTGATGTTCCTGAAATCATTGAGCTCTACCTCTTACTCAATATGAATGCCTACGTGGGAGAATTGGAGCGGACCACCACCTTTAAGGAGAAAATCCGCAAGCAACCCGAAAACGTGAATGCCGGGCTGCTCACCTACCCGGTCCTGATGGCCTCAGACATCCTTATCCATAATGCCAATAAGGTGCCTGTTGGAAAAGATCAGGAACAGAACCTGGAAATGGCACGAAAATTTGCAAAGCGCTTCAACCACATGTATGGAGTGGAATACTTCACCCTGCCTGAACCATATAATTTTGGTGAGGAGCTGATTAAAGTTCCGGGCCTGGATGGAACCGGCAAAATGGGAAAAAGTGAAGGCAACGGCCTCTACCTGGCAGATGAACCTGCTGCCATTCGCAAAAAAGTAATGCGTGCAGTAACTGATGCCGGACCCACGGAGCCCAACTCCGAGATGCCCGAGCCCGTGGCTAATCTATTCTATCTCCTGGATCTGCTTTCCACTCCCGATACGGTGCAACATTTCCGCGACAGTTATAACAACTGCACCATCCGCTACGGCGATTTGAAAAAACAGTTGGCCGAGGATATTATCACTTTCACCACACCCGTTCGTGAACGTATCAATGACATTTACAATGATGATGATTACTTGCGCAGGGTTGTGAAAATGGGTGCAGAAAAGGCCCGTGAAAGCGCCTCAAAAACCGTACGTGAGGTACGTGAAATCCTGGGATACAGGCCTTTTTAACACATTTCTTTATTAGAACCCGGTAAAGGATTTAAGCCCTGCCCATGAAAACATATCTTGATTTTACGCTTCAGCCCCAGAAATTCCTGAATATCTGGCTTCTTTTCTATGTATTGGTTCTGGTACCCTATGGATGGTATACCTACCGTGTTTCCAGCGGAAAATTTGAGATGCTGCACCCGGGAGGGTTTTTATTGGGAGCGATCCTGGTAATGCTGTTTGCCCTGGGCATCTATTTTTATTTTACCAGGGTCTTCATGGAACACATCCGGCTTGGAGAGAAAAAAGTGGAATTTACAGCTTCCTTTCCCGCTTATCTGAATAAAGTTATTCCGGGCTTTCTGTTGAGCATGTTGAGCCTGGGCATTTACTTCGCCTGGTTCATCAGGGATATTCTCAGGTTTTTTGCCGGGAGTATACGGCTTGATGGGGAAGCCTTCGAGTTCCGTGGCAGTTCCCTCAGGCTTTTTACGATTCTGTTCCTGAGCCTGTTTCTGCCCCTGATAGTAGTGTCATTGCTAACTTTTCAACTCCCGACGGAACTTCTTGAAAGCACCTGGTTTGCTATTGTCAACCAGGCAGTGTTTATGATCATAATGGTTCCCTACACTTACCTCCTCTGGGTGTGGATTATCAATTTCCGATACAGGGACCAGTATATCTATCTGAATACACCTTTTAGCGAAGCCGCCCTGTTTATCCTGAAGGAGCTGGGCCTGGCCATCATTACCCTGGGTGTCTATTTCCCCATGATGTACCTGAAAGTTTACAAGTATTTTGCTGAAAGAACCATTGTGGCGAAGGATGAATCCTACAGGACCCTGGGCTATGACCTGGAGGCTGGTGAGGATTTTGTATTTATCTGGCGGCAGGCCCTGCTGTGCATTGTGACACTGGGCCTTTATGTCCCATGGGCCTTCAGCAAGATTGGGAAAAGGATTTTGTCAAAAACCTTTTTATCGGAGCCCATCCCTACCCCATAAAAAAATAAAAGTCCGCCTGTAAGAGACGGACCTGGCCCCGAAAGATTCAGGGGATATGATGGATGAACTGTCACTTTATATTCTACAAATAGCGTGCCAAAGGCTTCAGTGCTGCCAATTTTAGTGATTAGTCGAAGGAATCCGGGGAACCTTACAAGGTCCAGCTAGGCGGCTCTATTCCCTTTTGCTCCAGGAAGCTGTTGGCTTTGGAGAAGTGCTGGCAGCCGAAGAAGCCATTGTAGGCTGAAAAGGGGGAGGGGTGTGCTGCTTTCAGCACCAGGTGCTTTTCTCCATCCACCAGGCTCTCTTTGGCCTGGGCATATCTTCCCCAGAGAAGAAAAACCACATTTGTTTTTTCCCGGGAGATCTTTTCGATCACAGCATTTGTAAAGGTTTCCCACCCCCGCTTCTGGTGAGATCCGGCCTCTCCGGCCCTTACGGTCAATGTAGCATTCACTAACAATACGCCCTGGTCGGCCCAGGATTCCAGGTTTCCGTGTGCGGGAATTGCGATCTCAAGGTCAGACTGGAGCTCCTTGAAGATATTTACAAGGGAGGGGGGTGCTTTGATGCCCGGAGGCACGGAGAAGCAGAGTCCGTGTGCCTGGCCGGCACCATGGTAGGGATCCTGCCCCAGGATGACCACTTTTACCCTGTCAAAGGGTGTATGCTGGAAGGCGTTAAATATCAGCTTCCCCGGAGGGTAGATGGTGTGGGAAGCGGTTTCCTCAACCAGGAACTTCTTTAGCTCGCTGAAGTAGGGGGATTGGAATTCTTCCCAGAGGATCTTTTTCCATCCCTCTTCGATATTCGGATTGATGTCTGGCATTTATATGTTAAACCTTGCTGTAAAAATTAAGTTTCTTCCCGGAGCGCTGATTCCCGAGGCGTGGGGTTTATAAAACTCGTCGAGGATATTCTCCAGGGCTATCAGGAACTCAAGGTGCTGACCCAGGTTAAAGCCGGTTTTCAGGTTGAGGGTCCACCATGAGGGGTAACCATATTCCATGGCTTCACCATCATTGTCTTCACCATAGGGCGAAAAGTCCTCCCTGTCTTTCCATCCCTGGTACACCGCATAGATATCGAAGAAGAAGCTGTCGCGCCTGTAGGTGAGGGAAGTACGGCCAAAGATTGGTGGAATATGCCCCAGCGGAACATTATCTGTAATATTCTGCCCATGGGTATAATTCAGGGTTCCATTCATGGATATATTTTTGTTCAGGTTTGCGGTGAGCCGCAATGATCCTCCATAGATTATCCCCTGAGCGGCATTGTAGTTTGCCGTCACATCGTAATAATCCCCATCATATAACAGGGAATCTTCTCCGTTGATCTGGTAGGCGGTCCTCACAATAGCATCTTTCAGGTAGGTGTAATATCCCACAAGCTCAAATTTAATATAAGCCCCCACAACGCGGCTGATGCCAATTTCAGCATTGTAGGAGTATTCCGGGGAAAGATCGGCATTGGGTACGGTAATGTAATCGTCCTTGGCCCTTACCTTGCCAAAATCATCCACATTGGGATTCCTGAAGCCGGAAG
>JAOZLK010000736.1:0-215 GCA_029934875.1 Bacteroidales bacterium
TGTATTTTCATCCATGGCTTCATGCTCCAACAGCAGCACTCCATCCATGGAATAGATCCCGATTAGCGAGCCTGCAGTTGCGCTTATGGTCACTGAATTTCCTGCCGGATTGGGAAAAAGCTCCAGGGCAGGTGGGTCGGTGAATTCTTCCTTCAATCCGAGTACCGCGCCGGTGGTATCCCTGTATATTGCTGCCACCTCTTCAGCACCCAGGG
>JAOZLK010000736.1:225-2564 GCA_029934875.1 Bacteroidales bacterium
CATCGATTGCACCTTCCAGGTATTGTTCCGTCCGGTCCCAGTGTCCCCTGCCCAACCAGAGTACCTCATGCTTAATGGCGTCTTCAAAAAACTGGGAATAGCTTGTATTTCCGAAGTTATAGTTTCGCCCGGTCATTTCCTTCCCGTCCAGATAGCCTGTATTTGAATTCTCATCCACCACTACGACTATATGATGCCATTGCCCGGTGGAGATTCCTATATTCGAATCAAAACAAAAGGACGGGTAGGTGCAGCCATTTTTCCATATTGTGAAATAAAGGCGCTCAGAACGGTGGTGTATGGGACTGTGACCTACTTCAATAATGAGTCCCTGGTTAGCCGCATCGAAAAAGTCACACACCTCCTGCCCTCCATAATAAAACAGGGGAGCTATGCCATGTTCAAGAGGGATGTGATCGACCCTGAACCAGAGAGATATGGAGCCAACACCCAGCGATTTAAGCTGCTCTGGGGGCAGCGCTTCATCATTCATAATCAGGCCGAAATCGCTGTTCCCGTCGAAATAGAGCGCCTTTCCTTTCATACCATCAATCAGGACTCCACCCTGGTTTACACCTGGATTATCATTCGGGCTATGATCTTCAAAACCCTCGGCATCATCCAGGGCGTCAAAGCTCCAGTGGCCAACCAGCCCCTCCTGGACCACCAGCCCCTCCTGGGCAGTCAGGTTCACTGCTATAAGAAGGATTACCAAAATAAACATACCGTCTGACCTTTTCATAATCTGCATTTTAGTTTATAGCTGAGAATCAAAAGCTGGGTAAGGCGAAGTGTGGCTTCTAAGGTCTTAGTCGCAGATATGGGAAAAACCTGACAATGTAACCGGATACAGAATTTTTTCGTAAACTGCATAGGAAAGCGCGATACCATGATATATAAAATAAGGAAAATCCAGGCATTGTGCCTGCTTCTTGCAGTTTCCGGCAGCTGGCTCATGGCTCAGAATGTGGTGCTGACCCGCGAAATTCATGGTCTGGATGCAGATCATGTGAATAATATGAAACTGACCTCTTATGTGGATCCCGGCACTTCAGGTAAGAACCAGGTATGGGACCTGAGCGGCATGAAGGACGAGGTAGATTTCATGGGGTCCATTCAATCAGCTTTTGAGGCGGATGCAGATAATAATTTCCCTGAATCAAATGTGGTACTGAATGAAGGCTCCAGCCATTTTTATTTTTGTCAGGACGACGATGCGCTCAAGGCCTGCGGTATGGCAACCACCAGTGGGAGTGTCCGGATGAAGTTCCACCGGCCCTATGTGAAAATGATCTATCCCTTTGCTTATGGGGATGCTTTTGAAGGAGACTATGATGGTACCTATTTCTATTCTGAAGAGAAGCAAGCAGGTATTGCAGGGACTTACAGTGTGAAAGCCGATGCTTATGGCCGACTGATCCTGCCCGGTGGCCATGAAGTTGCAGATGTCCTTCGTGTACTCTCAATCAGGTCTTATGATATCATCCTTGGTGACCTTAGTAACCGAAACGAAATTACAAGCTACCGCTGGTATGCCCGAAATGAACGATTCCCAATTGCAGTTCTCACCAGCTCTTTCAGTACCGCTTGTGGTGAGGGAAATACCAATTACCAGGCAGCCTACAGGCTACCCACCCCTCAAAAGGAAGCTATAGAACAGGAACTGCCTGTGAGCGCCAATATCAAAGTCTATCCAAATCCTGTTGAGAACGACTTCACCATCGATTACTTCCTTCATTCGGATTCCGATGTACTGTTCGAATTGTATGACAATACCGGTAAGAAAATAGCTGTCCTCGCAAATGGACTGAAGAAAGCGGGCTCCCACAAGGAGTACATTCAAGTTGAAAAATATTCAATGTATCCGGGGATGTATTTTGTCAGAAGTCTAATTAACGACTACAGCGAGAGCACTTCCTTCATTTTAGCAGACTAATCATCCCGGTCTCATTCGTTTGCACAATATTTACACTTTTTTGTGCAAACGGCGCTTTTCGTGTCAAAAACATCCAATATTTGTGCGGACGATATTTTAGTAATAACCGTACTTCTCCACTACTGAATTTATACCAATCTTTCAAAATAATAACTTGAATATTATATATAAAGTTCACTTTATAAGTGAACTTTTTTTTGTAACTTTGCCTTATTGATTGAAGACTCACAGACGTATGAAAACGATCAAATTTGAATTAGATAACATTAGGGCAATAACTGAGCTAAGCTCAGAATTGGAAGTGGAGCAAGCATCATCATTGATCGCAAAGTTTAAATGGATGCAAAAGGAGGATAGAACTCTCAAGCCTTTGCGGAAGCATCTTGTATCACTTATCGAGAAT
>JAOZLK010000737.1 GCA_029934875.1 Bacteroidales bacterium
GGTTTTATAATTTATAGTTGCTTCTCTTTTTTTTTTCTCTTTTTTTTTTCTCTTTTATTTTTTTCCTTTTTTCTTTTTTCCTAATAACTGATAACTGATAACTATGTACAATGGTCCGCCAGCATTGAAAAGCCAAGCGCTTCAAGCGTAGTTCTGAGCTCATCATAGCCCTGAAACAGTCGTACAGAATAAGCCTGCGGTTCTCTTCTGAAAGGATAGGACCCGCGAAGGGATTCAAAGGCATCCGTATCCTCCCTCAGGCGGGCATCATCGGATGTAATATCATAGCTGTTCCTGAAAAGTTCCCATAGCAATTCATAAAAGCTTCCTGATTCGGCATCACCCAGGATCTGGTTCTGCTCCGGTTTCGGAACATTCACGGCTTGCCAGGCATCGCGTCCCAGGCCAAAGTGCTTGCTGATGGCCCGAACGGCCATTCCGGTTCCATTGGCTTTTCCATCCAGGGAGTAGCCGGCAATATGCGGTGTTGCTAGTGTAATCATCTGAAGAAGTTCAGGATTAAGATCTGGTTCCCCTTCAAATACATCCAGAATTACCTCTGACAGCCTCCCCTTCCGGATACCTTCCATAAGGTCGGATTCGTTTACCACACTGCCCCTGGAACTATTGACCAGGATCGTACCGGCTTTTATTCTTTCAATAAACTTTCCATCCACAAGGTGAAAGGTATTGTCTTCACCTCCACGATTCAGAGGTACATGCAGGCTGATCACATCAGCCCGCTCCTGTAACTCTTCAAGCGAAACAAAAGCCCCGGCTCCCTCCTCTCGGGCCCTGGGGGGATCGTTCAACAGAACCTTCATTCCAAGTGCCGCTGCAGCACTTGCTACCTTGGCCCCAACATTGCCCACACCAATCACACCCATGGTAAGACCTTTCAGTTTCAGGCCTTTTTCCGCGGCCAGGTATAAAAGAGCCGAGACCAGGTATTGCCGAACCGAGGAAGCATTGCATCCTGGCGCATTGGTCCATTCTATGCCAGCTGCCCTGCAATATTCTGTATCGATATGATCATAACCGATGGTGGCAGAGGCAATAAACCTGACCTTGGTCCCTTCCAGGAGAAAGCGGTTGCATTTGGTACGGGTACGGGTAATCAGAGCATCTGCATCCATTAGATCTGCCCTGCTTATCTGTCCACCCGGGAGAAAGTCAAGCTTTGCCACTCCATCCAGGGCTCCCTTCAGAAAGGGTATTTTATTATCAGCAACGATCCTGATCATCCCATGGCCTATTTAAAGTTTTCCTTCCATGACCACAGTCCCAGGGCCGGATTTGAGATGTAATAAATCTCCTCACCGTCAGGCATGGTGTTATACCCATCCTTTAGTTTTCCCGGATCGTAGCGTTTCATCATTTCCTCCGGATCTGCGTACTTGTAGTTTACTGACTCAATTTCTTCACGCGAAATATGTCCCGGGCAGTAGGTCACTGAGAAACGCCCCTCGGTGGATCCATGAATAAGGTGGGCTGCTGCACTGAGGTTTTGTTCAAGGTCCCTATTATTTGCCACTGCCTTCAATATTTCAGGAGTGGTCTGGTAGCCATATTTTCGGATTAAGCGGTCGATCTCTGCATCCTCGCCAAATTCCTTCAGGGCAGGTGCAAGTACAATCAGTTCCCCTTCATCGGCTATGGCCATACGGGTACGGTAGATGCTCTTGTTACCCAGCCAGGTACTTTTAAACTCTTCCGGTTCCAGGTAAACCACGACCTTTTTCAGGGGATTATCCAGCATTTGGAAGTTAACCTGCAGGGAAAGCTCTGAGGCTTTCAGGAAACAGGCCTCATCATCGCCGATAAAAAGTCCCCTTACTACCAGTAAGCCTGCATCATTTCGGCCTATCACCGTCTGAACGTAAACGATGGGAAGATCCCGAGCAAAATGTTCAGAGGCATAGTTCAGGACGCGCCTGACAGGTGTATCGGCCCGGCCCATCATCCTTTCCATTCCATAGGCAGCACCCATAAAATGGCTCTTGTTAATACCTTCGGGGCCTCCAGTTCCAACGAAGATATTTTTATTGTAGTTGGCCATTCCAACCACCTCATGGGGAACCACCTGGCCAATGGAGAGAATCAGATCATGTCCGCCCTCGAGCAACAAGCTGTTCACCTGGGCAGGCCAGGAAAATGAAACCCTTCCTTCAGAAACGGATTCAAGGTAGTCAGAAGGCACGTCTCCCAGGGTGACCACATCCTTCCTCCAGTCGTGAACTCTGAAAAGGGAGGCTGGGACATGTCCATACATCTTTTCAATTTCAGGAGGACTCATGGGGGCATGGGTTCCCAGGGCAGGCAAAACATCAGTTAGATGCGCTCCATAGTAATCGTAGGCAAATTGAGTAAGCAGTCCCGCCTGGCTGTGATAGCGGGTAATATCAGGTGGAACGACCAGCACCTTTTTCCTTTCACCCAACTTCTCCAGGGCCTGCTGGATTCCCTGCTTCAATTCTTCCTGTGAGAGCTCAAGCTGTGGCCCTCCTGCTTCAAAATAAATCATCTAAACTCCTCCAAAAGCACTGTAACCTCCATCAACCGG
>JAOZLK010000738.1 GCA_029934875.1 Bacteroidales bacterium
TATTGGTCACGCAGTGCGTGAAGCCACTGAGATTGGACTGGAAGTTGGACTGACCATCTCCAGCTCGTGGAATGCAGGGGGCAGCTGGGTTGAACCGCAGGATGGGGTAATGGGCCTGTTCAGGTCCAGGATTGTGATTGATGGCCCTGGGCAAGTTAGTGAGGTACTGCCGTTCCCTGACCTGCCGGAAAGATATGACAGGATGTCTGCCATGATTCTTGTGAAGGATGCAGATGGTCTGCCCACTTACTATGAAGATGTTGCAGTGCTGGCCATTCCTGTTGTGGCGGATTCAACCCTTGCCCGCAGTCAGGCCATTGATATTTCAGATAAATTCAGGGATAGAATATTGACCTGGGATGTACCGGAAGGTACCTGGACCATTGTCCGTTATGTGGGCACCGGTACCGGCCAGCCCCTGATGAGACCCAGCCCCAACTCTAATGGTTTGATGATCGATCACTTCAGTGCCGAGGCCACAACAAACCATTTGATGTTCTTCATCAATAAACTACAGGACGAGCTGGGTAATTTTGAAAATACTGCTTTAAAATACCTCTATACAGATAGTTATGAGGCTAATTCTGCAGTATGGACAAGGAACATGGAAATGGAGTTTATGAAGCGTAATGGCTATTCAATCCTTCCATATTTGCCGGTGCTTGATGGTTATACAGTGGAAAACAGAGATATCTCTCAAAGGTTTTTATTTGATTTTAAAAAGACCCTGTCTGATTTGATCATTGAAAATCATTATGCTTTAAGTACGGAGATCTGTGCTGAATACGGGCTGGGTTTTAACGCTGAAGCAGGTGGTCCCGGACCTCCGCTACACAATTGTCCTTTTGAATCCCTGAAATCCCTGGGATCGCTTTCTGTACCACGGGGCGAATTCTGGTTTAACTATGGTTCACCGGAGAAACAGGCTGAGTTGCAGATTGTAAAAGGTCCGGCAAGTGCAGCACACCTCTATAACCAGCCCCAGGTGGAGGCAGAGGCTTTTACCAGTGCCTGGGTGTGGCAGGAGGGTCCGGGCGATCTGAAAGAGGTGATGGATAAGGCGCTCTGTGAGGGACTGACACGGTTTGTCTATCACACAACACCCCATATTGTTCCTGAATCGGGAACGCCTGGATGGATCTACAATTTTGGAACCCTTGTAAATACCACCAGGGCATGGTGGCCGCTGTCAAGGCCCTTTCATGATTACATCGGTCGAAGCTGCTACCTGCTTCAACAGGGAAATTTTGTGGGGGATGTACTCTATTATTATGGCGATCAGGCACCAAATTTTGCCGATCCGAAACATATAGATCCATCCCTGGGTTATGGTTATGACTATGACGTTTGTAATTCGGATATTATTCTGAACCGGCTCGATGTGAAAAATGGCTCAATTGTATTGCCACACGGTCAGAAATATGAAGTGCTTGTTCTGCCCGACCAGGAGGCCATGGACCCCGATGTACTTGAAAAAATTATTGAGCTGGTAGAGAAGGGAGCTACTGTCATTGGTAATAAACCAGTCCGGTCACACGCTCTTCAAAATTACAGTGTGAATGATGAACGGATCCTGGATATGGCAGACCGGTTATGGGGAAAAGGCAAAGAGAGAAAGGAAAAGAGTTATGGAGAAGGAAAGATCTATTCCGGTGAAAACTCAATTCGTAATGTTCTGGTTGAAAAGGGGATAGGTCCAGACCTGGAGGTACGCGGAGATGAGTCCGGGGTGCTGGATTTTATTCACCGTACCAGCGGTAACTCCGAGATATATTTTGTGCGCAATACTACGGATAAAATGCTGCAACTGGATGCCATTTTCAGGGTAAACGAGAAGCACCCCGAGTTCTGGGATCCACAAACAGGAAAGCAAATTCAGGTGAATAACTTCAGGGTGGAAGAGAATGGTGTATTGGTGGGACTGGATCTGGATCCACTGGGATCCATATTCATTGTTTTCAGGGAGGCACATACCGATAATCCCATATCAGAGGTTCAGAGGGATGGCTCGCTGCTATTTCCTGTGGATTCTGTAAGTCGCGCATTTGAAATAAGTGAGGGAAAGTTTCAGACAGAGGAAAATGGAAACTACTTATTATATTTTTTCAATGGCGATCAACTGGAGCTGGAGATCCTGAATATTCCGGATGAGAGGGTACTGACCGGATCCTGGGAGATACGTTTTCCATTTGGCTGGGGTGCTCCGCCCAAAACAGTATTTGATCAGTTGATCTCCTGGACAGACTCTGAAGATGAGGGGATTAAGTATTTTTCCGGAGTTGGTTCCTACCACAAAAGTTTTGAGATGGAGCAGGAGATGATAAACCCGGAGTTTCGCCTCATTCTTGATCTGGGCAACCTTTCAGAAATGGCGGAGGTGTTCCTCAATGGCAAGCGGCTTCAGACGCTGTGGAATAGCCCGTTTGAAGTCGATATTACCAATGCTGTGAAACCCGGTACAAACTACCTGGTCGTAAATGTGGCCAATGTGATGTCCAACCAGCTGACCGGAGATGCCAGCGTTCCGGCAGGGCTTAAGCGGACCCATTCCAATGTAA
>JAOZLK010000739.1 GCA_029934875.1 Bacteroidales bacterium
CTTTCGGATTTCTCTATGAGCTCTTTTTTTGTAAGCGCATTTTCCGCATTAGCCAGGGGCCTGGAATTTACACCGTAATAATAGACGGTCTGAGCCTCGAGTGAACCTAGAATGGCGATGCTGCAGACAAGAATAGTAAAGAATCCTTTCAAGACAGATGATTTTCTTGCAAGTTAGAAAATTCAGATTCGCAGTCAAAAATTGAGCACTTTATTGGCTATATTGCATCTCGTTTATCCTTAACTACTCCATAAACATTATACAAATGACTTCGAAAGAAAACTTACTGAAAACGCTAAACCATGAAGAGCCCGACAGGCTTGTGGTTGATTTTGGTGCTACACCGGTAACAGGAATTCACGTTCTTCTTGTTGAGAAACTCAGGGCGCATTTCGGACTTGAGAGGAGGCCGCTTAAGGTCATTGAACCTTACCAGATGCTTGGAGAAGTGGATATTGAACTGCAGGAGGCCATGGGTGTTGATGTGATAGGAGTTTCGCCTCCCTCTGATATGTTTGGAAACAGGCTTGAAGGGTGGAAGGAATACCGAACCTCCTGGGGGCAGGAAGTGCTTGTGCCAGGTTCTTTTACAGTGAAAATCGATGAAAACGGAGATACTGTACTGTATCCACAGGGTGATGCATCTGTTGATCCCAGTGCAAAAATGCCCAGTGCAGCATATTTCTTCGATGCCATCAAGAGGCAGGGTGCCATTGACGATTCAAAACTGAATCCTGAGGATAACCTCGAGGAGTTCTCTCTAATGAGTGATTCAGATGTGGCCTATTGGAAAGAATCAACGGGGAAAGTTGCGGGTAATGGCTTAGGCCTGGTGGCCAATTTTGGCGGGACCGCCGTTGGCGATATTGCCCTGGTGCCTGGAATGAGCCTGAAAAATCCCAAAGGAATCAGGGATGTAGCCGACTGGTACATGTCCACACTGATGCGCTCCGATTACCTTCACCAGGTATTTGAAAAGCAAACCGATATTGCTCTTGAAAACCTGGCACTTGCCAAAGAGGCTACTGGCGATAGTGTGGATGTGGTTTTTATTTGTGGGACCGATTTTGGAACCCAGGATTCCTCCTTTTGCTCCACCGAAGCTTACGATGAGCTTTATGCGCCCTACTATAAGAAGCTAAACAACTGGATTCATGAGAATACCCGGTGGAAGACATTCAAGCACAGCTGTGGTGCAGTAGAGCCCTTCATGGAGCATTTCATCGAGTCAGGATTCGATATCATAAACCCGGTGCAGGTGAATGCGGCAGGAATGGATCCCAAGCTCCTGAAGGAGAAATACGGGAAGAGGCTTACTTTCTGGGGAGGAGGTGCCGATACACAGAAGGTACTCCCATTTGGCACTCCTGAAGAGGTCAGGGTCCATGTATTGAAAGAGTGTGAAATTTTTGCCCCGGGTGGTGGATTTGTATTCAATACTGTACATAATATCCAGGCCAATGTCCCCTTGCCGAATGTACTGGCCATGTTAGAGGCGATAAAGCTCTTCGGTTCATAACTGCCTGTCCTATTTCAGATTATTTAGAACAGTTTTATTCTTTTTTTAGGTACCTTTGTGTCTTTAAAATTCAAGGGTATTTTCTATAAATAACTCATTATTAATAACTAAAAGCAAATTTCCAATGTCAAATGTAAAACGCGTTTATACTTTCGGTGACAGAAAAGCCGAAGGTAAGGCCGACATGAAAAACTTATTGGGTGGAAAAGGTGCCAACCTTGCAGAGATGAATCTGATTGGTGTTCCGGTACCTCCGGGATTTACCATCACCACCGATGTATGTACTGAATATAACTCACTGGGTCAGGACAAGGTAGTTGAACTGATCAAAGCTGAAGTTGAGGCTGCTGTAAAGAATATTGAAGACATCATGGGAACCAAGTTCGGGAGCAATGAGAATCCCTGCCTGGTTTCTGTACGTTCAGGTGCAAGGGTATCCATGCCGGGTATGATGGACACTGTTTTGAACCTGGGTATGAACGAAGATGCTGTTCAGGGTCTGATCAAAAAGACCGGGAACGAAAAATTTGCCTGGGACAGCTACCGTCGTTTCGTACAAATGTACGGTGACGTGGTTCTGGGAATGAAGCCCGAATCCAAAGAAGATATTGATCCTTTCGAAGGAATCATGGAAGAGTTGAAGGAAGCTCGTGGTGTGGAGAATGACAATGAGCTGACTGTTGAGGACCTGCAGGAGATGGTTGAGAAGTTCAAGCTTGCTGTAAAGAAGCAAACCGGTCACGATTTCCCGACAAATCCATGGGAGCAGCTCTGGGGAGCTGTAATGGCTGTTTTCGATAGCTGGGAAACTCCAAGGGCTCAGTACTATCGCAACATGAACCAGATTCCTGGTGACTGGGGAACTGCTGTGAATGTTCAGGCCATGGTTTATGGCAACATGGGAGAGAGCTCCGGTACAGGTGTGGCTTTCACACGTGATGCAGGAACCGGTGAAGATATCTTCAATGGTGAATATCTTATCGATGCACAGGGAGAAGATGTGGTTGCAGGTGTTCGCACACCCCGCCAGATTAC
>JAOZLK010000740.1 GCA_029934875.1 Bacteroidales bacterium
CAAATGATTACTTCGATGATACCTATCTGCCCACCAATGCACCCTTATGGGTTGCAGAAAAATACAGTGAGCCCTATGCTGGATGAAACAGGGCTTAGGGAAAATACCATTTTGATATTTATGACTGATAATGGCACCTGGCATATTTCAGTTGAAGAATCGGCTGAATATGAATTTGAATTGCGCCGCTGGCCCACCCAAGCTGATGCCCCGATTTCTGCATCTGCAACGAAGCCGGGATATGATAACGAGGGTAAAGCTTTGCCAATAGTCATGGCACGAATTGAGATCGCAGATGTTGAGCTGTCAAAACCGGTAGCGCCGGAAGACAGGTCCATAACTTTCAAAATGAACCTGAATACAGGAAAGACTCAGTTAAAAACCTGGTTTCTTGACGAACAGGGTAATGACCTGTGTGGAGCTTACTATTTGAGTGTTAGGAAGCTATAGAAATATGAAAGCACTGTTAAATACCCTTATTGTTCTGATCCTGGGGATATTCCTCCCGGTAGAATGCTATTCTCAGGCCACAGTTCAAAAGGCTCGCAGGCAAAAGCCAAACATCATCATTATCTTCTGTGATGACCTGGGTTATGGCGATTTGGCTTGTTACGGTTCAGAAGTAAATAATACACCAAACCTTGACAGGATGGCAAAAGAAGGAATGCGGTTTACTGATTTTTATGTGGCTGCGTCGGTTTGTTCTCCATCCCGTGCTTCATTAATGACCGCTTGTTATCCAAAACGTGTGGGATTGGGATTCGGACAGAGGAGATGGGTCCTGTTTCCGGGAGATTCTATCGGACTAAATCCAGAGGAGATAACCATTCCAAAAATGTTGAAAACTCAAGGCTATGAAACAGCCATGCTTGGTAAATGGCACCTAGGTGATCAAGCAGATTTTTTACCCACGAATAACGGTTTTGACAGTTATTTCGGAATTCCATACAGTAATGATATGGATATCTATCTTCCAAGTATTAAATGTCCGCCACTTCCGGTGATGCTCAATGATAAAGTGGTGGATTCAGAACCGAACCAGGTTCCCCTTACAGGTGTTTTCTTAGACAAGGCAAAAGATTTTATTCATGAAAACAGGGATCAACCCTTCTTTCTCTATTTCGCCCATTTTTATGTTCATACTCCGATTTATGTTCCTTTTCCATTTTTAAGAGCAAGTAAAAACGGGGCGTACGGAGCTGCTGTTGAATACATTGACTACTGTAACGGAGAAATCATTAATACACTGAAGGAACTGGGAATAGATGATAATACCCTGATCATATTTACTTCGGATAACGGCTCAAATCTTCAGAATGGAGGCAGCAATGGTTACCTGCGCGGCGGGAAAGGAAGTACCTGGGAAGGCGGAATGCGGATGCCCTGCATCATGCGCTGGCCCGGCATGATCCCGGAGGGAACTGTATGCAGCGAGATTGCTACAAGCATGGATATCCTGCCGACCCTGACTCAATTTGCAGGAGGAACACTGCCTGAAGAGAGGATCATTGACGGTAAGGATATCAGTCCCCTGATGTTCATGGAAGATGGGGCTGAGAGTCCGCATGAAGTATTTGTTTATTACCATATGAACAAGTTGAATGCAATCCGTTCAGGCAAATGGAAACTCTTTATTGAAAAGGGACCCATATTATATGACCTGGAAAACGATATTGCCGAAACAAAGGATGTTCATGAGAAGTACCCTGAAGTTGTGGCCAGGTTAATGAAATATGCAGATAAGTACCGGGAAGATATCGGTGATGAGCTGCAGGGTGTTGAAGGTGAAAATTGCCGTCCTGCCGGACATGTGAGTAATGCTAAAACGCTAACTCCTTATGATTGGGTACATCCGTATTTAAGGGAGAATGTAGAAGATTAAATAATATCAAAAGAAGCCCAAATGAGAGTGTTCCTAACAATGATTATCGCATTCAGTATTTTAAGCGGATGCCGGACAGGAAAAACAGATATTCCTTTTGAACCGGTGAATCCGAACGCAAGGGAAGAAGTCTATAAACTCCTGGATTATCTATACAGTATTAGCGGGGAAAAGACTCTTTCGGGACAACATTGTTATTCAAAAGAAATAAATAGTTTTTCGGATTCGGTATTTGCAATAACTGAGAAACACCAGGTGGTATGGGGGGCTGATTTCAGTTATAACAATTTGCGATTGACAATGCTACAAGAAGCTATTGAAAAACACAAACAGGGAAATATCATTACCCTGATGTGGCATCAGCGTGCTCCGGCTTACAATATTCCAGAAGGAATTTCACATGTGCGCTATGTAATGAATGAAAAAGAGTGGAAAGACCTGATTACCCCCGGAACAAGAATTCATCAAAAATGGCTTAATGATATTGATGAAGTTGCCGCTGGGTTAAAAATTTTACAGGAAAATAAAATTCCAGTTTTATGGCGTCCCTATCATGAAATGAACGGAACCTGGTTCTGGTGGTGTGATAAAAAGGGTGAAGATGGAATTATAAAGCTTTGGAAAATAATGTATGACCGTTTTACCAATTATCATAAGCTGAATT
>JAOZLK010000741.1 GCA_029934875.1 Bacteroidales bacterium
GGGAAGCAGAAGTTTATGGGGAGGAAGCTCAAAGGCTTGCTTCATTGCTTGCTGAAATTTACTGGGATCCTGCCGAAAAGGTATTCCACGACGGATTTAAAGATGGCCTGGCCATCGATCACCATTATCCCATTTCAAGTGTCTATCCCCTGCTCTTTGACTTATGTTCGGATGAACAGACAGCCTCCATATTAAACTACCTGGATGATGAGTTGAAGGACATTGGTGAGGAGACACGAAACCGGAAGATTACACCCTACGGTTCTTTTTACCTCTTTGCTGCTCTTTATCAGGAAGACAGGGCTGATCTGGCTGAACGCTTTATGATCCAATACTGGTCCCGTATGATCCACCAGGGTGATGATACCTCCTGGGAAAATTTCGATATCGGAGGTGAGCAGAAGGGAGGGCAGGGAACGGCCAGTCATGCATGGAGCGGACACCCCACCTTTTTCCTTTCCACCCAGGTATTGGGAGTCAGATTGGGTTTTGATCCCGACTTTCAAAGGGATGTAGTAAAAATCATGCCCCAATCGGAGACCCTTTCGTGGGCAAGGGGTACAGTTCCTCATCCTCTGGGCCTGGTGCATGTTGACTGGCGAATTGAGGGTAATCGACTGCTGATGAAGCTTGTGATTCCCGAGGGCGTGGAGTACCGGGTTAAGCCTCAGGGCAGATTGTCTGAATTGGACCTTGAACTGGAGGTGAATATAGAGAACTCATTTTAGCGGTGATTGAACCCAAATGCCTTTAGGATGATGAGGTGTTTTGAAAAGCTTGTGCTTTTGCTGTTGACGGCCATGTTAATGACAGGCTGGCCTCCTACCGAAAAGGCCTGGACACCGGAGGGTGTTAAAGATGAGTACAGGCCATGGAAATTTTCTGGCGGAGACAACCTTTCTTATGAAAAACAGATCATGGGTATAAGGGAGGAGCGTTTTAAGCTTCTGCTCAACCCGGGGTCAACAGTTGTTCAAATTTTTAATATCCAGTTATCTGCAGGAATTACTAGTTTTGCGCTGACAAACAGATCGGATGCCGCAGAGGGTGAGATCAGGTTATATGAAATGCTGATTAGCTATCAGGAAGAAAGCAAGTAATAATCCATCATAAACAAGAAATAGAATTAATGAAAAGCGAAGGAGAGAATTCAGGGAGATTTCAAAAGATGTACCATCGTTTAAGAAGCTTCAGGCTTCCCTATAAGATTATATTTTTTATCATCGGGATTGTGTCAACCGTGTGGTTCCTGATCAGGGTGATCCCCAAGCCCTCCAGGGCAGGATACCCCTGCATGAAGGCAGCCGCACCTTTTATGTCCAGTTTTGTGATCTATTTGCTATCCATTACCGGATCAACGATGCTATTCAAACGCTCCCGGCAGTTTTTCAACAGAACAAAGTACATCATGGCTTCCGTAGCTTTTGTGGGGGCCCTGGTACTATTTGCATTTTCATCCAACCTCTTTCCTGAACGATTGTCTGCAGCTGAGAAAACCGCCGAACCCACAGATTTTCCGGCCAATATGCCCATGGGTGAAGAGCTGGGGATCTTTCCGGGCCGGGTTGTGTGGGAGTGGGATCCCGATGCCACCAACGAAAATTGCACCAACGAACTCAATTATCCTGATGGAGAACCCGATGGATATAACCTTGCCAAGAATAGCGACCAGCAGGTGATCAACCGGATGATGGATGATGTGGTTTGCAAGCTGACCGGCTCTTATGATGTGGTATCAGCCTGGGAGAAATTGTTTGTTGATCTCAATCAGCGCAAGGGCCTTGGTGAGGTAAGTTATCAGCCAGGCCAGAAAATCTTTATAAAGATCAACCAGGGTGGCGGCGGTTGGCTTACCAATTCAACTGACCTGTCGCATAAAACAGATAAGCAATGGCAGCGGGATAAGTACAGCAACTCAGAGACTTCAGGGCCCATGGCCATCTCTGTACTGGAGCAGCTGGTGAATAAATATGGTGTGGCCCAGGAGGATATCTACATAGGCGATCCCAATGCCCATATTTTTAAAGCGAATTATGACCAGATGTTCGCCCTGTTTCCCAATGTGAAGTACGTGGATAAGGACCACGACGATATAGGAAGAACGAAGATTACCAAATCTACAGAGCCGGTCATCGTTTGGTCGGATAAGGGAACTATCATTACTCCCGATGATACAAATGTGCTATGGAGTGAATTGGAGAATGCCGATTACCTGGTAAACCTGGCCACTTTAAAGGCGCATGCCCGTGCGGGTGTAACCCTGACAGCCAAGAACCATTTTGGTTCCCATGCCAATGCAGATGGTGCCGTGCCGCTTCATGTCGGACTGGTGTGCAAAGAGAATGATGATCTGTTCCTGGCCCGTACGCAGTATGGCATTTACAGAGTACTTACAGATGTTATGGGACACGAAAAGTTGGGAGGCAATACCGTACTATTTATTATAGAAGGTTTGTGGGGAGGCCCTGAAGCTGTATCCAGGCCGGTTAAATGGAACATGGCCCCCTTTAACGGGGACTGGCCCAATTCAAT
>JAOZLK010000742.1 GCA_029934875.1 Bacteroidales bacterium
CCCACCAGGAGATTATACTTTCATGGTAAAAGGATCTAACAATGATGGGTATTGGAACGAAGCCGGCACATCCATTGCTGTGACCATCCTCCCTCCTCCATGGAAAACCTGGTGGGCATATACTTTATATGCAATCCTGCTAATGGGAATTATCTATTTTTGGAGAAGGTATGACCTGAAACGCCAGCGATTAAAACAAGAACTTGAATTGGAGCATGTTCAAACTGAGAAACTGGAAGAACTTGACAAGATGAAATCCCGTTTTTTCGCCAACATCTCACATGAGTTCCGCACGCCCTTGACACTCATTCTCGGACCACTACAAAAACATCTGCCAGAGTTTAAAGAGCAGGAGTTGAAAAAGGACCTGACCATCATCCAACGTAACGCACAGAGTCTGCAGCGACTTATCAACCAGTTGCTGACCCTCTCTAAACTGGAATCAGGTAAAATGAAACTGGAGGCAGGAGAGGAGAATATCGTAAAGCTTGTAAGAGAATATGCACAATCGTTTGATTCACTGGCAACGCAAAGAGGAATTGAACTTATTTTTTCATGTGATGAAGAAGTCATTCCAGTATATGTTGACCGTGACAAACTTGAAAAGATCCTGTATAACCTGCTATCGAATGCATTTAAGTTCACAGCGGAAGGTGGTACGATAAAGATAGAAGTCTTCAGTCCACAGGCTCCAGCCCACAGATTCGATACACATATCACAAATCAGGATTTACCTGTTACGGTCTCTGTATCAGATACAGGCCAGGGAATACCTCCCGATCAATTGTCACACATCTTCGATCGCTTTTACCAGGCCAAAGATTCATACACACGTGAACAGGAAGGGTCCGGCATCGGTATGGCCTTGACCAAAGAGCTGGTTGAATTACATCACGGAAAAATTACCGTAGAGAGTGAAGTTGGGAAAGGAACAACATTTACAGTGATCTTTCCTTTAGGTAAAGAGCATCTGAAGGAGGAAGAAATAATTCAGAGTACAGAGGTCAGAACCCAGTATACAGAGATCAGTTATCCGTCATCCAACATCATGGATCTAGGAATAAATCACGAACATGTAACAACCCGTATACAAGATGAAAAGAAAAAGGACTTACCTCTCCTTTTAATAGTAGAAGATAACGCTGACCATAGATCATATATCCAAAGCTACCTTATTGAATCATACCAGATAGTGGAAGCATTTAATGGGAAGAAGGGATTTGAGAAGGCACTTGAACAGATTCCCGACCTTGTGCTCAGCGATGTAATGATGCCGGAGATGGACGGTTTTGAACTTTGCGGTAAACTGAAAGCAGATCCCCTTACCTGCCATATCCCTGTGATCCTGCTTACCGCTCGGGACTCTTCAGAAAGCAAGATAGAGGGACTGGAGACAGGAGCTGATGATTACATGGCTAAACCGTTTGAGCCTAAAGAACTCCAGGCCCGGATACGTAACCTCATTGAGCAGCGCCGGCGATTGAGAGAGAAGTTTTCAGCTGATCTGTTGGAGGCCAATAAAGAGCCTCTAATGAATATCCCTTTAACCGGCATGGGAGAAATGGATAAGACTTTTATCCTCCATGCGTTGGAAATTGTTGAGCAGCAAATGTCTGAAACAGATTTTGATGTGGCTGGTTTCAGCAAAGAGATGTCGTTGAGTCGCCAGCAACTGTTCCGTAAACTAAAAGCATTGACAGGTTTGTCTCCCTCTGACTTCATCCGTACGATCCGCCTAAATAAAGCAGCCTCTTTCCTGGCAAACCGTAGTGGTACGGTCAGCGAAATAGCCTTCGAGGTTGGCTTCGGCACACTCTCATATTTTACCAAGAGCTTTCTGGAGCAATTTGGGGTAACACCATCAAAATATATGGAACAACATTCATAATTAGTGATTGTTATTATCCATGTAACCTGTGTGGTAAACAATGCAACCTCAGTAGAAAACATTTGATTATTCCTGGACTACTTTTACAACAAGAAATTTTTTGTACACATGTAAATGTTTGGAGGAATATAAAATGAAAAGAATTACAATCGCTGCTATTACATTCTTGTTCTGGCTTACTGCATCCGCTCAGTGGGAATGGCAAAACCCATTATCGCATGGAAACGCAATGAATGATGTGACATTTATTAATGAAAATGAAGGATGGGCTGCCGGAGGATCTGTTATTATGCACACCCTTGACGGTGGCAATACATGGGAAACTCAATTCCATACGGATAGTATTATTACAAGGATTTGCTTCACTGATAGCGAGCAGGGTTGGGCTGTAGGTTATTTTCAGACTGAAGTTACCTCCGGAGGAATAATTTGGTATACCTCTGATGGAGGAGATACCTGGGAGGAGCAGTATCATATCAGTTCAACTTACTTAAATAGCGTTACATTCATTGATCAGGATAATGGATGGGCTGTTGGAGATATAATTCTTCATACTAATGATGGGGGTGATACCTGGCAGACACAAAGTGTTGTTACTGGATTAAGAAGTGTATATTTTGCTAATGAGAATTATGGTTGGGCTG
>JAOZLK010000158.1:0-527 GCA_029934875.1 Bacteroidales bacterium
TGGATCAGTCCTGCTTTTACCAGTGTTCAAACGGCAGAAAGTATCCTTCCGATCAGCGCCACCGTAAACTCCGAGGAAAACATTCGATTCATTAATCTTTTTGTGAACGGCCAGTTTGTTAAGAATATCATTCCCCCGATTCCTACAATCAGGCAGATGCTAATTGACGAGGAAGTGGAGCTTTCACTGGGCGCAAACCAGGTGAAGGTTGAAGCCATTACGGTTTCGGGCAAAAAGATTGAGAGTAGCCTGGAGATTGTATATGATATTTCAACGGCGAAATACTATGCCCTTGTTATTGCTGTGCAGGACTATGACGACCCCAATATTAACAACCTGGATCATCCCATAAGAGATGCCAGGCGCTTTATTGAGGTCATTGAATCAGATTACAATTTTCGTGAAGAGAATGTCAAGTTCTTAGAGAATCCTACCAAGGCTGATATAATAGGAACCCTGCATCATATGCGCAAGCAGGTTGGCAACGAAGATAACCTCTTGATTTATTACGCCGGACACGGGCATTA
>JAOZLK010000158.1:537-8421 GCA_029934875.1 Bacteroidales bacterium
CCAGGGATGCCAGCAGGGATAACCCGGTGGACTGGCTTCCCAATACTGATCTGACAAACTACCTGAATGTGCTTAAAACAAAGCATACTCTGCTTATTGCCGATGCCTGCTTCAGCGGGGGGATATTCAAGTCAAGAGCGGCCTTCAACAATGCCCTGGCAGTTGAAAAACTATATAAGCTGAACAGCCGTAAGGCACTTACAAGTGGAGCCTTAAGCGAGGTGCCTGACGAGAGCCAGTTTGTTAAGTACCTGATCAAGCGACTCGATCAGAATACCCAGAAGTACCTTCCTTCAGAGCAACTATACATAAGTTTGAAGGATGCTGTGATGAGCAACAGCAACAATGTTCCCCAGTATGGTACCATCCAGAACGTGGGGGATGAAGGCGGAGATTTTATCTTTATCAAAAAGGATTAGAAATCCCCGATCAGGCGGATCCTGTCATCTTTGACGGATCTACCCACTCATCGAATTCTTTTTCCGAAAGATAGCCCAGTGAAAGTGCGGCCTCCTTCAGGGTAGATCCCTCTTTGTGCGCTTTTTTGGCAATTTCAGCCGCCTTTTCGTAGCCAATGTGAGTATTTAGCGCAGTCACCAGCATCAGTGAATTGTTCAGATTCTGCTTAATCCTTTCCTGGTTGGGTTCGATTCCCACTGCGCAGTTATCATTGAACGAGGCGCAAGCATCTCCAATCAAGCGCGCCGACTCCAGGAAGTTGCTTATCATCATAGGTTTGAAAACATTCAGCTCAAAATGACCATTACTTCCACCGATATTGATGGCCACATCGTTACCCATAACCTGGCCGCAAACCATGGTGAGGGCTTCTGCCTGGGTAGGATTCACCTTCCCCGGCATAATGGATGAGCCGGGTTCGTTGGCCGGGATAATAATTTCTCCGATGCCACAACGCGGACCCGAGGCTAGCAGTCGGATGTCATTTCCGATTTTCATCAGACTTACCGCCAGTGTCTTCAGGGCACCATGAGCTTCCACGATGGCATCATGGGCTGCAAGGCCCTCGAATTTATTTGCACCCGTCACAAAGGGGAGTTCTGTAAATTCAGCAATGTATTCGGCAACCAGTTCACTGTATCCATCCGGAGTATTAATACCAGTTCCTACGGCTGTACCCCCGAGAGCCAGTTCAGACATGTGTTTCAGGGTGTTCATTACAGCCTGAAGCCCATGATCCAGCTGGGAAACATAGCCTGAGAACTCCTGCCCCAGTGTAAGAGGTGTGGCATCCATCCAGTGGGTGCGACCGATTTTAACCACCTCCATGAATGCATCTGATTTTTTCTTCAGGGTATCCCGCAGCTCTTTTACTCCGGGGATGGTCACCTCCATCAGAACCTTATAGGCGGCAATATGCATGGCCGTGGGGAAGGTATCATTGGAGGACTGGGATTTGTTGACATCATCATTTGGATGGATCAGGCGCTTGCCCTCTCCAAGGCCATTGCCCTGGATCACGTGCACCCTGTTAGCCACCACTTCATTTACATTCATGTTCGATTGGGTTCCGGAACCTGTTTGCCAGACAACCAGGGGGAACTGCTCATCCAGTTTGCCCTCAATGATTTCGTCGCAGACCTGCATAATCAATCCGGCTTTCTCATCCGACAGAACACCCAGCTGCTCGTTTGTGGCTGCAGCTGCTTTTTTCAGGTAACCAAAGGCCTTGATGATCTCCAATGGCATACGACCATCGCCGATTTTGAAATTTTCAAGGGAACGCTGGGTTTGTGCGCCCCAGTATTTGTCGGCAGGAACCTGTACCTCGCCCATGGTATCCTTTTCAATCCTATAGTCCATAAGTCTTGCTTTTTTGTTTTAAATATACCAAAATGACTGACAGAATAAGCAAGAATTGGAATGTTGTTGGAAAGGAAGCAGCTAGGAATCGGCTTTGGCCAGGAGTATGGTAATGTAATTGTTCCCCTCAGGATCTGATTCCACACCCACTCCGCACTGTGTGACATCCGAACGGATGATTGAGTCTGCCTGTGCATTTTGAAGAAGGCCACCGAGGATCTGGTCCGGATCGTTTGAGTCAGTTTTCATCACCAGCCCCGACCTGTTGTAGAAGGTATATAATTCATCCAGCCTGTCCCAGTGTTCATCCAGCCCCTGGGGTCCAACCGGTACCAGGCCGGTGGACATCTTGTAGGAATATAGCTGCGCTTCCTCCACCATCAGGTACTGGTGTACAAAAGCGCCGGTCAGATCCTTACTCTCCCTGTAAGATTTGATGGAATTGTAAATCTCCGTTTCAATGTCTTTGACCTGAGTAAAGGTGCTGTCTTTGTCCTTACAGGAGGAAAGTAAGATTGACAGGACGGAAATAAGCAACAGGCTTTTCAATTTCATGGCTTTCATGTATTGAATATTATACCCGCAAATTAGAAAAAAGGTTACTTATAATTCATCTATGTTTTCAACCGGATCGCCCAGGACGGCCTTGTATTTTCCTTCAACGATGGGTCGCTGAATCAATTTGGGATTCTCAATCATAACCTTGATCCATTCCATGTCATTCATATTAAGGCCTTTTAGTTCCTTACGAAAATATTCCTCCTGCGTCCGGATCATTTCAACTGGTTTTTTATGGAGCTTCATAAGCAAGGTGGTCAGCTCCTCTTCACTGAGGGGGTCTTTAAGATATTCTCTTACCTGGTGTTCCATACCCTTTTCAATGACATGTTGCAAACCGGCCCGACTCTTTTTACACCTGGGATTGTGGTAAATTGTATACATGCTGTAATATTTAAACTATTAGTTCTCTTCAGTATCTGTATTATTCACTGGATCAGCATCTAAAACAAACATTCCGCGTCCATGAGTGGCGATGATAAGCAGGTTCTCCCGGGGGTGGATGGCCAGGTCGTGCACGTAGGTACATGGAAGGTCGCCCAGTACCTCCCAACTCTCTCCGGCATTTTTTGATACATAGACTCCCACATCGGTTCCCAGGTAGAGAATGCTGTCATTGGCCGGATCTTCACGAATAACGTTGACCGGACCAGCCGGAATATTTGCAGATAGGTCCTCCCATGTATCTCCAAAATCGGTGGAACGCCACAGGTAGACGGCAGCATCATCATCACGTCGGCCAGTCTGGCAAACATAAACGGTTCCGAAGTCGTATTGGGAGGCAACAATCCGGGAAACCCACCTTTCGGGAAGTGGACCTGTACGGATATCCTGCCAGCTCCCTCCTCCGTCTTTTGTTCTCCAGAGCCTTCCATCGTCGGTACCTGCATAGAGCAAGCCTGGATTAAAGGAGGATTCCTCAAGTGCGCTGATGGTCTGGTAAGAAATGTCACCCTGTTTTTCAGGGTTATTAAAGGTGAGGTCCGGGCTGATTCTTGACCAGGTTCCTCCCTGGTCAGTGGATTTCAATACATATTGAACACCGTGGTAAACGATGTCGGGGTTGTGATTTGACAGAAGAGTGGGAGCCATCCACTGTCCCCGGTATTCGGGTTCGTCGGGGAAGGTGCTGTGCAGAATCCATTTAAAATCTTCGGGATATCCGCTGACGCTTGCCCTGGCCAGCTTGCCATAAAAGAGTGAGGCAAAGATGGTATTGTTGTCCCTCGGGTCCACAACATGAGTACTCCCTTCTGCGCCCAGGGTATACTCCCATTCGCCGGGCATGATTTTATCCTTTCCATTTGACAGGTCCACTTCGCTGTAAAAGCTGTGGTGATCCTGCACTGACCCGTAAACCCGAAAAGGCTCATGCATGTCAAATTCAACATTGTAAAACTGGGCCAGGGGAAGTTCCTTAATGAGGTTCCTCCAGTTTTCCCCCTTGTCATATGAAACACTGATGCCTCCATCGTGTGCAGCCAGGATGTAGTTGGAGTTATCGGGATCGATCCACATCCCATGCTGATCGGCATGAATTTTCCTCTTGATAGGTTCAAAAGTAGCTCCACCATCTGTTGAGGTGTTGATCCATAAACCCATAGTGTACAGCCTGTTCTCATCGTTAGGGTCTACTCTGATCTGTGCAAACACCCAGCCGTAGGTGCCGGAATGGCCCGACATGTACTTTTTTGTCTCTTCTGTGAGTCCGCTCACCTGCTCCCATGTACCTCCGGCATCATTGGAACGGTAGACTGTTGCTCCCTTGATGACGTCTTTTTTTGGCCTGTCATAGGCATCGAGCTCCCCTTCCTTAGCCTGGAAGGCCACTTCATAGTCATCTACGAAAGCGTATACTACATCGGGATTGGATCGTGCAACATCGATACCTGTGCGTCCCATGTATTTTGATTCAGGCAAACCGGATGTCAGTTTTTCCCATTTTTTACCGCCATCGGTGGATTTCCAGATACCATTGCTTTTGTGGTCGTCATAGGTGCGGGGATCGTTCCATTTCAAACGGGTGCGCTGCCAGGTAGTGGCGTAAATTATCTCTGGATCCCTTGGATCCATTACCATATCATTCACCCCGCTTTCGGGGCCCTTGTTAAGGATCTGCTCCCAGCTTGCACCTCCGTCCGTGGTCTTATATAGCCCACGCTCTTTATTTTCAGTCCATTCGTGACCTGAAGCAGCCACGTAAACAATGTCGGGATTATTCGGGTGGACCAGGATCCTGGAAATGGTGAAAGTCTCTTCCAGGCCCATGTGTTGCCAGGTGTCACCACCATTGGTCGTTTTCCAGACTCCGCAACCGGGATTTGAAGACCTGAAGATATTGGCCTCACCACTACCCACCCAAACAATGTCTGGATTGGACGGACTTATGGCCAGGTCTCCGATCGTGGAGGTTCCCTGGTGCTCAAAAACCGGCTCGAAGGTCACTCCTTCATTAATACTTTTCCATACTCCGGATGAGGCGGTGGCCACCCAGATGGTGTAGTTTTGTCCTTTGGGCCCTACAGCTTCCACATCTGTACAGCGGCCGCTAATATTTGTGGGTCCAATGAATTGCCAGTGAAGCTCACTATAGGTCGAGTCATTTCTCATTTCTTCATGCTTCTCGTACATGGCCAGTTTTTCTGAGCCGGAAAGGACAGGCTGTTTATTTGGGCAAAGACAAGTGCCGGTGTGAGGGCCAAAACCAATACAATAAATCTGGGTTTCATGGGAAAGTGGATTAAGTAAGGCTTAAAATTAGCGATTTTTCATTGTATATAGTTTTTTGTAACTTATTTGCTCAAACAGTGGTTATTTTCCACATTATAATCGTACCCCATGCGCAGGTCTTTACTTTTCTTGATTTCCTTTCTCTTGTTTTCAGGCTCATTGTTTGCCCAGGATCATCTTTTCCTTGAGGAGCAGGAATTAACGCTAGCAGATGGTAAAGTTATGGCCTGGGTTTTTCCTGCGGCTGCAAGTCAGGAAGAGACCCTTGATGACCTGAAAGAGTACCTCAAAGGCCGAAGCAATGTTAAGTTGAAGAAAAATGGTGATGACATGCTGATGGCCGAAAAAGTATCCCTTCCGGCTATTACAGTCAAAAGAGGGGACCTGATCGGGCTTTGTCGCATCACCGAACAGTATTACTCCATGGCCCTTATTGTAAAATTGGGTTATGATGTGTCTCTTTCCACATCTGAATGGCCTAAAGAAATGGAAAATTTGCGTCATTATACTAAAGCTTATATGGCATTTCATTATGAACAGGTCTACGCCCGGCGGATCAAGGGCCTTGAGAAGCAACTTAAAGATAGCGAGAAGGTACTTGACCAAACTGAAGGTAAAGTTGGTAGCTTAAGTAATAAAATCGCCAACAATAATAAGAAGATCGCAAAAGAAAGCGATGAGGGAAAGATCGGGGAGCTTGAGGCTGAAAATAACACCCTGGAAGGGGATAAAAAGCGCCTGGCGGATACCCTTCCGGAAATGGTGCTTAAGCTTGACTCCCTGAAGACAAAAATCGAAGAGAACAAAACCGAGCTCAATACCTATTTAAGCAAAATAGCTACATTCTGACCCTATCGTTTTATTGCTTGAGAGCTGCCTTTGTAAAGATATAGTCAGGAATATCCTCGTCAAATTTCACACTGTTCATTCTGAACTCGGTACCCTTCCCATCCTTTAGCATGTCCTTGTAGACCATGGTCATGGGAAACCAGCGTCCCTGGACCTTCTGTACATCGGAAAGCGTAGTACGTTTGAGCAGCTTGCCACCTTTGGCAAACATTTCTTGTTTCAGAGGAACATATCGTTCACTGTCCACCCATATCTTCTGGGAATGGTAAGCCACATCATCCACATTGGCCACCAGGTCAAGCACATAGCAGTCCCTGCCATCAATTGTCTCATTCCCGACCAGGGCGGCGTCATATACCTCGGTGAGCTTCCGGTCATCCATCATATCCTCGTATGATAGGTCGGAACCCATCACCGACTGGCGCAGCATATGGCCGGAGATCTGGATGGTTCTGTCGGTGGATGGAGAATAGATCCAGAGTTTGTCCTCCAGTTTGAGCATTTTGCATCCCTGCTCACGAGCCGGGGAAAGGTATTCGGTGAAGGATTGCTTATCTCCGACTGAATAGCTTCTGGAGCCGATTGTACGGCTCGATCGTCGTCCGTGAATGATCATATCCGATTCAAATATCCTGTTTTCTGATGACATATTTTCATCTACGGTCTCCAGAATGGTCGTGGCATCCTGTGCAGCCAGTGACATGCTTATCGAAAGCATGACCACTGCATATATCCCTGTTTTCATCTTTTTCATTTTTAATTTTTTCCTGAGCACTTTTTCCTGAGTACTAAGTACTGTTATACTTCCAATTCCTTGAACAATTGTGCGGTTTTTCGCTTGTAGATGGCAAAGCCAGCCAGAGCGCTTCCCAGTACCGTGGCTATTACTCCGGGAATAAATCCTACAACATACATGGAAGGAGTAACGACTGCTCTAAAAATGGTGGGCATCATCACTCCAAGATTATCCATCATACCCGAAAAATCAATTCCATGAGACTGTAGACGGTAGGACAGGGCCAGTCCGAAAATTGTACCCACTATGGATCCGATTGTTCCAATCAAAAAGGCTTCCCACAGTGTAGTCCGGTAAATGTGCTTCTTCTCCTCCCCCAGGGCCAGTCGTACACCAAACTCGCTGTACCGACGCAGTCCGCCTAGTAAGCCGGTATTCCATAAAACGATGGACATGGCAATGATGAATATAAAAACCATCATGCCCACCATATTTTCAGCAATGGCCAGGTAATCTGCCATACCTGCTGCCTCGGCCAGCCGCACCATTTTTGGAGAGAATTCGTCCTCTTCCAGACTGTATTTCTGATTATAAGATGTGGCCAGAGCCATTGCCTCTTCATCGATGTAGGGTTGATTATTGAAATAACCCAGGATCTCAGTGGCTCCGTCTTCCATATCCATGGCCAACTGGGCATCTTTGATATCAATAAAAATGGCTCCCCTGTCAAGCAGGGTATTCCCAAAGCGAATGGTTCCGCTGACTGTGAAGGTGTAGAACATCATACTGCCATTCATGGTTGAACCAAAAAGGGTTACCTCGTCGCCAATTGCTACTTCAAATTTTTCGGCAAAATCGTCACTAATCAAAGTCTCTCCCGGCTGGTCGGGAAGTTCTCCTTTTACGATGGCATCTGGAATATTCAAACGATCCACCTCCCTGCTTTCAGGTGAAAGAAGGTCTATGGCCGTAACCATGGCCGGGCCCTGTCCTCTGGTTTCACCGTTCTCATCAGGTACGTCCAGAAGTCCTCCGGAACGAATTCGCTCCACCCATTCCATATCGGGATACTCAACATACAGCTGTTTCTTCAATGAAGCAACATCCAGCAGGGCCAGGTCGAGCGGAGCCTGGCCGGAATTTTCATCATAGGCCCGGGTCATTATTTTCACATGTCCTGACGAAAAGCG
>JAOZLK010000743.1:0-1945 GCA_029934875.1 Bacteroidales bacterium
AACAGACCATTCTGGCACATATCCCATTCGCCTACTGCACAATTCGGACAGGGGACCGGGTCTGGGCGACGAACAATGCCCACAACCAAATCTCCTTTTTTGAGACCGCCCGATGGACCAGGGTCAATTACCCTGCCCAGGGATTCATGACCTAAAATAAGATGCTCCTTCCCCTTGGGAGCCCATCCATATTTACCCTCTACAATTTCTACATCGGTACCACACACCCCTACAGCAATAGCTTCTACAAGAACTGAACCTTCATGAATTTCAGGTTCAGACACTTCCATCAGTTGAGCACTTCCTTCTTTTTTAGGTATTACAGTTATAGCTTTCATATGATTAGTTATTATGCTGTTTTATGTTTTATACTCAATTCAAATACATTATATCCCCAGGCCGGCAGATCTAAAAAAAGGCCTTTTGATAATAAATCGCCGCCCCGTCTGTAATAAATCTGTTAGCCATACCCGTGTATTAACCTGATAAAGTGATGGGTAAACTGGATTATTTATGAGCATCTTCCTTCCCAAATTTAACTGCATCTTCTTTCGTCATTTTTGCAAACATATACATGGTTCGTGCGATTGTACCGCTCCATCCTGTTTGGTGACTTGCTCCCACTCCGGTTCCTGAATCTCCATGAAAATATTCGTAGAAAAGAATGTGATCTCCCCAATGAGGATCATCCTGGAATTTTGGATAGTTCGTGTAAACAGGCCTCTTGCCTGATTCATCTTTCCTGAAAATAGATGAAAGCCGGGTTGATATCTCCTCAGCAACCTGGTAAAGATTCATTTCATTTCCTGATCCTGTCGGGCATTCGATCATAAAATCATCACCATAATACTGATAATAATTGAAAAGGGCCCTGATGATGATCATATTTACAGGCATCCAAATTGGTCCGCGCCAATTTGAATTTCCTCCGAACATATTATTGTCAGATTCACCCGGCAGGTAAGAAATGCCATAATCCTTATCCCCGGCATTAAAAATATAAGGATGCTCCTTGTGGAAACGGGAAACAGACCGTATTCCATATGGGCTTAAAAATTCATTTTCGTCGAGCATGATACCCAATACCCTTCTGAAATTGGTCTCGTTTAATATGGAAGCCAATACTCTTCCGTTTTTTCCCGGCTTTCTGGGATCCTGGATAAAAGCGGTTAACTCAGGCCGGTCGGAAAGATGCTTGCTAATAAGCTCAGGAATTTCCGGATACTTTTGCCCCAACTCCGGTTCAAAAACGGTGACTGCGCATAAAGGTATGAGACCTACCATTGACCTTACTTTTAATCTCTCGCTTCTGCCATCGGGTGTTTGAAGTACATCATAAAAGAAACCATCTTCCTCATCCCACATCGATCCATCTTCACCTTCCTTGATCATAGCTGAGGCAATGGACATAAAATGTCCATACAATTTCATGGTAATGTTGAGATAGGCCGGATTTTTCATGGCCAGTTGTATACCAATTTCAATCATATTCTGGGAAAAGAGTGCCATCCAGGCTGTACCATCAGCTTGTTCCATGTAGCCGCCAGTGGGAAGTGGTGCACTCCTGTCGAATACTCCGATATTATCCAAGCCTAAAAAGCCCCCTTCAAAAAGATTATTTCCAACTAAATCTTTTCTGTTTACCCACCAGGTGAAGTTAATGAGTAGTTTATGAAAGGAGCGCTCGAGAAATTGCAGATCTCCTTCACCATTATTGGCTTTTTCAATAAAAAAACTGAATATCGTTGACCAGGCATGTACGGGCGGATTAACGTCCCCAAAATTCCATTCGTAAGCAGGCATCTGTCCGTTGGAATGCTGATATCGCGTATCCAGCATAAGTTCCAGCTGCCCTTTCCCAAAATCCTCGTCAACCTGCATCAGGGTGATGACATGAAAGGCCAGATCCCAGGCGGCATACCACGGATATTCCCATTTATCGGGC
>JAOZLK010000743.1:1955-2527 GCA_029934875.1 Bacteroidales bacterium
AATAATGTCAGCATTTTTCATGTGCGACCAGCGATCATTTCGTATGGGGCGATGGCCGGGCTTCAATGGATTAACACCATTTTCCTTCAACCATTTACCCACATCATAATTGTAAAACTGCTTTGTCCATAACATTCCTGCAAGCGCCTGCCGCATAATATTTGTACTATCTTCTTCCAGTGAAGGTGGAATAACAGAAGCATAAAAGGCATCTGCTTCGTCAAGACGGGCTTTGAATATCTCATCAAAAGCGTTTCCGAATACCCGGGTATGAACTGAAGTCTTCTTATTTGATAAAGCTGTTTTACTAAGCCGTAAATTCAGAGTTTTGGATTTTCCGCTTTCAATATCAAGCATGTAGTAAGCCGCTGCCTTTGTCCCCGTTTTATCAGGATTAACGGCATCTTTCTGATTATTGACCAGATAATCTTGAATGCCATCCTTTACGTACGGAGTCTGGTTAGGGGTACCCCAAATCCGCTCATTATTTGTTTCATTATTTGTAAATAATAAGTCCTTCGTTTCACTGGCATGGAAGAGCCACTCACCCATCTCCTTATGGGAGACTTTGA
>JAOZLK010000744.1:0-1157 GCA_029934875.1 Bacteroidales bacterium
CTTGACATTCAGTTTTATGATTTTTCCGCTAAAAGCATTGTGCCATAATGGACACAGCGGAAACGTTATATGCCCTCGTATCGCGGCATGTTTATTGCATGATATGAAGATTGAGAAATTTAAGATAAAGCCAAACCTGCCGGAAGACAGCGACGGAAAGCAACGGGTCTCATGAGATAGCCGGGCTACCTTAAGATAAGGTAGTCCTGCTATTTTATTTTAATAATGCCAATAAAGATAAATTGATACAAACTAGGTGAAACATGAAACTGAAACGACTTACTGTTCTTGTATCTGTGTATTTTCTTTATATTATTTTTACGTCAATAATTATTCATGCTGCTGAGCTTCCAACGGTTGCAATAAAGGAAGCTAAAGTCTCCAACAGTGTTTCACCTTCAGCAAAGAAAAATTTGAACGTCAGAAAGCTATTGAAGGAAATGGAGGCATCTTTCCTCGCTACAAGAAAATTTAATGTCGTTACTCGTACGAAAGACTCCCTTGAGGATATTAGAAATGAGCAGAAGTTTTCAGAATCTGACTTTTCATCTAGTGGTGCAGCGGAAACTGGCAAGTTTAAAAGTGCTGACTATCTAATATTACCTGAAATCCACCAGTTTAAATTTTATTCAAGTACTCATAAGGTTCCTAATTTACGAAGCAAATATTTCAGAACAGACCATGGGCTGCTAGAAGTCAACGTCCAAGTTGTTGATACTGTAAGTGGCGAAATTACGGCGACCTTTTCCCTAAAGGACAAATTCTCAACTGGGGAAAGGATGGTCAATCACAGTAGAGGCATCCCTAACAAGGACCACTTTTCTAAAATGGCGAAAAAAGTTTCCGGTCAGATGGCAGATCAATTTCTTGCTCTAGTTTTTCCGGTCGAGATCATAAGCGTGAAAGGAGAAAAAATATATTTAAATCGTGGCCAGGATGGTGGTCTCAAGGCAGGTGATGTGCTCGACATATACCAAAAGGGTGAAGCATTAATTGACCCGCATACTGGCGAGCAGCTCGGTTCAGCAGAAGAGTATATTGGCAAAGTAAAGGTAACGAAAGTCAATCCAAAATTTACAATAGCAACTATCTTGCAAGACAAGCTAAAAGGTGAAATGACCGTGGGCTGTATCGTTCGCAAACCATAGGATGATGTG
>JAOZLK010000744.1:1167-2522 GCA_029934875.1 Bacteroidales bacterium
ATACTTCCTGTTTTAATGTTTTTGAGTGTACTCCTTCCTTCTTATAATGTTTGTGCAACATCAGTAGATCAAGGTTCTACCCGTGCAACCATTGCGGTACTTAGCCATACAGATTTCTTACCTGATTCAACTGGAATTCATGAACAACGTGCCAAGGACGGCGGGCCAAAGAATCTGGCAGCTAGCGAGGACGAAGCTTACAAATATGTTGAGCGAAGATATGGATACAATCCGGAGGCAGTTGGGTTACCAGAGGTGCTTGCTGATAAAATGATAGAGCAGCTATCTAAGAGTAAGAGATTTGTCCCTGTAGAGCGCAAATCTTTACGTACCGCCATACTTGAGCAGCGTTTTGACGAAAAACTCGCCAAATCAAAATTCGATAGTATGTCACATGACTTTAAAGATCTGGGGACTACCGCTGGTGCAAGTTTTTTAGTAGTCGGGAACCTGCATATGCTTGGAAGCAGTACACAAAAAGAAAAAGTTCCTCTCAGTGAACGAGATAGAAAAATCACAAAGAAAACTGCACAGGCGCGAATACAACTTCGAGTGGTAGAAACGAAATCCAGTACAGTTGTTGGGGCTGACAGTCTCTATGTGAAAGCTTCTTCTGTATTGTTTGAAGGTTCTTCAAAACAAGGTGATGATTTTGAATTTCTGGAACGAGTATCAAAGGAGGCAGCTCAGAAGGTCCTTGATATAGTTTTTCCTGCCAAAGTAGTTAGTGTTGATCCGCTTGTAATTTCAAGAGGCAGTATTGATGGTGTAACATATGGTGACGAATATGCCATTGTGAGGGAGGGCAAAGAGGTAAAGGAGTCTTCAGGGGCAGTAATCGCTCGACTACAAGAGCCTATTGGAAAAATAAAAGTAATAAAAATACAGGATACTATTTCAATTGCTATCCCAAAAGAGGACTCAAGTTTTTTAATTGGGGATCTTGCCTTAAGAGACAAGCAAGTCGGTGACAATGTCGCTCATGAGAGTACTGTACCCTTAACAAAGGCATCAGATAATTTGTCTAAGCAACTACCAAGAGTTGCTGTAGGTCTTGTAAAAGTTGGTTCAACTGCCAAAACAGGTTCAGATTCTGATAAACACGTCCCTACGTTTACCGATACAATTATTTCAAGACTAGTCCAGAGTAAACGTTTTACTGTAATTGACCGTCAGGAAATCGATCAGTTACTCGATGAACAAACTGCCCAGACTATGGCCGAAAACCTTGATTTACCAAGTGCCATGGGAACACTTAAGGGCTGTGACTATCTGATTATCGGCTCTCTGCAGAATTTTTCAATGGAAGAAAATTCTATCAAATTTCCAAATTCTTCGAAAATCATTGAAGTGTT
>JAOZLK010000745.1 GCA_029934875.1 Bacteroidales bacterium
ACTGCAGGCAATGGCAGCATATCAATGGTTTCCTATGCTGCTGTTCTGGACAGTATTCCTCCATCCCCGCCGCTTGGCCTTATCGGTAAGATTGACTCTACAGGACTGGTAAGCTTACAGTGGGACCTTGGAAGCGAAGAAGATCTTGCGGGTTATATGGTCTATTTCACCAATAGTGCCGATCATGTTTATTCCACCGTGAATTCAGCTCCATATGCCGATACAATTTACACCGATACCATTCAGATAAAAACGCTGACGAAAAAGATCTATTATAAAATAAAGGCTGTTGATACCCGATGGAACTATTCCGATTATTCGGAGGTTCTGGAACTCACCAGGCCAGATATTATTCCGCCGACTTCACCTGTTTTTACCTCCTATAAAATGACAGATGAAGGTGTTTGGCTTGAATGGATTCCAAGTTCCAGCATTGATGTCATAGGCTATGACCTGGAGATATATTCCAACGGCGAGCTCACAAGAAGAGTGTCTATTGAAAAAAGGGATAGTCTGAGCCTCTATACATATACAGATCAAAAAATTGAGCCCGGAAATGTTTATACCTATGTTGTCATCACAAATGATGAATCAGGATTACGATCCGAACCGTCTGCATCGCTAAGTGTAAAAACAATTGATTATAAACCCAAGGAAGCAATTGAAGACTTAAGTGCCTCTATCAATAAAGACGAGCGCTTTGTTCAGTTAGACTGGTCATATGCAGATGATGCAAAGGTAAATCGATACCTGCTTTTCAGAGCAGTGGAGGGAACCTCCTTTGTGACTTATAAATCCATACCGGCAAGCGATAATTCATTTAAAGACAATATGATCAGAGACGGAGTTAAATATGAGTACACCATAAAAGCAGTCTACAAGTCCGGAAAACAGACGCCCTTTAGTAATATAGTGTCGACCGGACTATTGTAGGGGAATTTACTCAGATTAAACTTTTGGAATGGCTTGCTATCGCTGATACCTGGATAAAATTTCATCCATTAGCTGCATGCTGGGCTCGTCAATTCTAATTCGGGAAGGATCGGCATCAAACCAGGCAATGGTTCTTTTGAATCCCTCGCTGAAGGGGATGGTGGCCAGGTATTCTGGGACAAAGCGTTTGATTTTCGTGTTGTCGAAGATTACACTGTTTGCCTTATCACCCAGAAGGTTACCTCTCATCCATTGTTGGTCAAAGTCATCGGCCACCTTACAAATGAAATCTGATGGAACGTGGAGGGCTTTGAGTTCTACACCTGCAGCATGCGCCATCATTTCATAAATCTGGTTCCAGGTCAGGATTTCATCGGAAGTAATGTGAAAACTGTGCCCGATGGCCTGGCGCAGGCCGAGTAAACCTGTAAAACCAAGGGCGAAATCATCGGAGTGGGTTAATGTCCACAGGGAGGAGCCGTCACCCGGAATTACTACAAGTTTCCCTTTTCTCATCCGGTCGATAAGCGTGAAATCCTCCCAGCTGCCAATGGCTGCAGGGATCACCATATCGTAGGTGTGGGAGGGCCTGACAATGGTCATCGGGAAACCCTGCTCGCGATATGCTTTGGTGAGGATATCTTCGCAGGTAATTTTATCCCTTGAGTAATCCCAGAAGGGATTGGCCAGGGGAGTCGATTCAGTGATCACAGGGTGGGATGGGGGTTTCTGGTAAGCCGAAGCAGAAGAGATGAAAATATATTGATCACAGATATCTGTAAATAGCTCTATATCCCTTTTTACCTCTTCTGGTGTGAATGCAATGAAGTTTACCACCACATCGAAGTGCTGTCCCTTTAAAACAGCCTTTACCTGTTCCGGAATATTGATATCAGCTTTTAACACTGAGGCCTCTTCAAGCCCGGATCTTGTTTTACTTCCCCGGTTTAACAAGAACAAATTGATACCCCTTTCCATCGCAAGCCTGGAGCACGCGGTGGAGATATTACCCGTTCCACCAATAAATAAGACTTTCATCAGTAATTATTAATTTATCTTATCGGTCTAATGTAATTTACCATAACAATAATTACATTCCCATTTGTGAAAATAATGCAATTATTGTCATGGACGTTTCATGTGAAATGAATTTACCTTTCTGTAGATCTAAATTAGCCAATATAAGCGACAATTGCTTACTTTTATTTCTTAGCCAAAGAGGAGATTTATGAAAACAACAAGTCTATTCCTGATCCTTGCAACGATACTAAGTGTTTTAGGATGCAATACGGAACCCATCGGTGTGGGAGCGAAAGCGCCCCGGGGAGCTGATTTACTTTTTGATGGAAGCAGGGAGTCCCTTGATGGAAATTGGATCTACTGGGAGGGGCCCCGCTTCTCAGCTGAGATGCCTATTTCCTGGGAAATTGTGAGTGATCCGGTAGATGATGGTACAACGATGAACAGCAACGATCCTTCAGCGGCTGGTGGATTGTATGGATCTGCTGACATTGTTACAAAGAAGGCATACCGTGATTTTCGACTCCATGTTGAATTCCTCATTGAAAAGCCAGGTGGAAATT
>JAOZLK010000746.1 GCA_029934875.1 Bacteroidales bacterium
TGTCCGGCCAGTCCGAAGCCGGTGATATCGGTCATTCCTTTGACACCGTATTTTTTTGCAGCAAGTGCAGCCTCTTTATTGAGGGCTTTCATTTGCTCCAGGGCCCTGCGGTAATCCGCATCCTTTGCAAGACCGTTTTTTTGTCCCGATACCAGCGCTCCTGTACCGATGGCTTTGGTCAGCACCAGGCGGTCGCCTGCCCTGGCCCCTGCATTCGTGATCAAATGATCGGGGTGCACCAGTCCCACCACAGCCAATCCGAATTTCGGAGGATGATCGTCAATGGTATGGCCGCCGACAGTCAGCGCCCCGGCCTCCCTGACCTTGGCATCGCCTCCCTTCAAAATCTCTCCAAATACCTCAAGGGGGATTTTAGTGTGGGAAAACATCATCAGGTTGAGCGCCAGCAGTGGGCTTCCCCCCATGGCATAAACGTCCGACAGTGCATTGGCAGCGGCAATCTCCCCAAATTCATAGGCATCGGAGCAGATGGGGGGGAAGAAATCTGTGGTGAAGATCAATGCTGTTTCGTCGTTGATCTGGTAAACGCCTGCATCGTCGTGGGTCTCCACATCCACAAGCAGGTTTGGATCTTTGGTCAAAGGAAGATCCTTAAGCATCTCGGAAAGCAGTCCGGCCGGAATTTTAGCCGAGCACCCTCCATACTCAATGGTGGTCAGCAGGTCAAAAGCTTTGCTCATGGCTATGGTTTTTCAGGCGATCAGGGTGTAAGAACGTGTCCTGTCTGAACCAGTGTTTCGGTGATGCTCACCATGTTTGAGATCATGCCTACCCCAATTTCATATTGAAGACCATAATGGTCAATACAGGTACCACAGAGCATGATTCTGCATCCCAGTTCCTCCAGATCGGAAAGTGAAGAGCAAACAGGAGACTCTTTCATGGCCAGTTTTACACCCGAATTGTACATGACCACATGGGTGGGAAGATGGTCCTGCAGCTTCAGGTTCTCCACAAAAGTTTCCATAAGCAACTTGCCCAGGTCGGGATCGCCTTCACCCATCAGATTGCTTTTCAGGCAGACCACGTAATCATTGCTTACACTCTCTGTACTGCAATATGCGGCAGGATCTGATTCAGCTATCGGCGAAGCGGGGCGGAAGGTAGTAATGGTATGTACCTTACCCTTAGATTCCACATCGGGACTTGCCCCCTGGTCGTTCAGATAGGCTAAAAGGTTTTTCAGCGAAGTTTCATTATCGGTAATTACCTGTATCCGGGCTCCCGCCTCTGTCTCCAGCAGACCTTCCTTCAGCATGATCAGTGGTCGGGGACAGGTGTGCCCTTTCGTATCTATTATTTTCATTCGTAGTTTTTATTTATTTAATTGGTCTCATGTAACTTACCAGGAAAATATTTTCATGGACGTTTCATTACAGTTGAATTTGAGACCACAAAATTACGATTTCCTGTAGAACTCTCAGGTTTTTCATATATTGTTCTTTCTTGAGACCATGGCGGATGAAGTAAAACATACGATTGAGCCTCAATTTTGGGTGGACCGCTATGGTGATTATCTCTATAATTATGCCATCGTAAGGGTGAACGATGCGGAAAAGGCTGGTGACCTGGTGCAGGATACCTTCCTGGCGGGGCTCAAGGCCAAGGATAATTTCCAGGGTCGGAGTGCGGAACGCACCTGGCTGATTTCTATTCTGAAACGAAAGATCATTGATACCTACCGGAGAAATGCCACCTCCCGGGAATCGTCTATTAATGAGTACCAGGAGGATATTTCGGATGGGGATTTTTACAGGGGTGACGATCCATTCAAGGGACACTGGCTTGAGGGCAAGGGGCCCAATTCTCACTCCCTGATGCCTGAGGGCGAGCTTGAGCAGGATGAGTTAAGACAAATTATTGAAAAATGTATTTCACTGCTGCCACCCAAGCTGGCTTCTGTTTTCATCATGAAGCTTATTGACGAGGCTGAATCGGTTGAGGTATGTAAGGAACTGGAAATTACTCCGTCTAATTTGTGGGTCATATTGCACAGGGCCCGTCTGAAAATGCGTGAATGTGTTGAAAGTAAATGGATTTAAGGGAATGTTTAGGAAGATGATGTATAAAATGATGGTATTTATGAGCAAGCGCATGATCGCCTGCGATGAAGCCAGTTTCCTGATTTCCTATCGCTCCGAGAAGAAACTTGGGTTCAAAAGTCGGATGCAACTGAAAATACACCTGCTCTCCTGCCACCTTTGTAGGAAGTATGCCAGTCAGATTGACCAGCTTAATTCAGCAGTTGATCAATATCGCGAGTGTTGCAGCTCCGAGACCTGCCATCATCACCTCCCGGAGGATGGCAAGGCAGCAATGGATGCCATCATTATCCAGAAGCTAAATGCCAAATAGTTGTTAAAAACCGGACCTTTTGTAAGGTTTTCTTTTTCATGACGACTTACCCATCACAAACAATTTAATTAAAATTATTTATCATGAAAACAGACAAGAAGATCTTTAAATCCGCATCTATCGTTGCAGGAGCATT
>JAOZLK010000747.1 GCA_029934875.1 Bacteroidales bacterium
GCAGATTGAGCAGGGAAATGGCCAGCTGGTTTTCGGCATTAACAAGGTTCAGCTCTTCACCCGCGTACTGTGCCTGGATTTCAAGGAAACTGCCTTCTGCAAGTTTTCCGGCATCTACCATTTTTCGGGTACGGCTCACCTGTTGTTCTGTAATTGCAAGCTGATTCTGGGTAACAGTCTTAAGCTCCTTATTGAACAGGATGGTCAGATAGGCAGCTGCAATATTCAGTGAGATGTCATTCTTTATTTTCTCTACATCCGCATGGCTGGCCATCAGGTTCAGCTCGTTTTGTTGAATGGTGTTTCTGACTTGCAGTCCGTTAAAAAGGTTGACCGATGTGCTGACTCCTACATTGATGGAGTTAATCTGGCTGTTATTTGTGTAGCGGTAGGTGGTCTGGTCCAGTGCCCGGCCCCAGGAATAGTTATAACCAAGGCTTCCGTTCAGGTTGGGGATCTGGCCGAGTTTCGACTGCTTGAGCAGATTCTCACTATACTGCGTATTCAGAACAGTTTGCTTGATCTGAATGTTATTCTCCATGGCATAAGTGATGCAATCGTCAATTGACCATAAACCAGTGCTTGGTTCCTGGGATGATGCCCTGAAGAAAATAGTGAGTGTCAGAAAAGCCAGAAAGATGGATTTTCGCATTTTATTTGTTTTTTTATAAACGCTAAAGTTATATATAAGCAATTAAATTTGAATGATTAATAAGGAAAATATTGTGCAATACGACGATCTTGGTGAAGTTAGGTATGTCAGGAATCGTCGCGCAAAGAACCTTGCTATACGGATTGGCCGAAATGGAGCAGTCAGGGTAACCGTTCCAGGGTACCTTAGTATGAAAAGAGCTGAGGCCTTTGTTTTTGCAAGGGGAGGCTGGATTGTGGAGAAGATCAGGGAACAGAGGAAGCAGAGTAAGGGAGCCCTGGTGATCCGGGATGGCGATAAGCTCGTGGTGAGGGGCAGGGAGATTCCTGTACTGCTGAAAGGTGATCAGGATAGCATTGAGGAAGCCATATGGCGCATCCTGCTTAAGGAGGCCGGGGACTACCTTCCCGGCAGGGTTGAGGAGCTGGCAGGGGAATATGGACTGGATTATTCCCAGGTAAAGGTTAGAAGGATGAAAACCAGGTGGGGGAGTTGTACTCCAAAGAACGGGATAAATCTGAACAGCTGGCTGGTCATGCTGCCCGACCACCTGTCTGATTATGTGATTCTACACGAACTCGCTCACACAAGGCACCGTGACCATGGACCGGGATTCTGGCACTACCTGGATTCACTTACCGGGGGCAGGTCGAAACCCTTGAGGAAGGAGTTGAGGGATCAACAGATCATGTCAGTAGACAGCAAATAGGATCTCGGCCCTTACATCAAATTTCATCACTCCCATTCAGGAAATTGAGTAATATTCAGATCCAGTTTGGCTATGGTCTTCATATCAGTTTTGCCAAGCTCAAAGTCAAAGATGTCTAAATTCTCAATCATATGTGCTTTTTGGGAAGATCTTGGGATCGCAACAATACCTCTCTGATAGTGCCATCTTAAGCATACCTGGGCAATGCTCTTATTATACTTTTTGCCGATATCAGCCAGGATTTGGTTTGTGAAAATTCCATTGCGACCAGCTGCAAAAGGAGACCAGGCTTCCATCTGTATTTCATATTTCTTTAAAGCTTTATATGAATTGTGCTGTTGAAAGAAAACATGAGTCTCAATTTGATTGAGCGCCGGTTTGATTTTGGCATCTGCCATCAGATCGTCAAGCTGTTCAGGTTCAAAATTACTCACGCCGATGGCCCTGATTTTACCTTCTTTGTATAGTTCTTCCATGGCCTTCCAGGAACCTTTTACATCCCCCCGGGGCCGGTGGATGAGATATAGATCTAAGTATTCTATACCTAATTTGTTTAAGGATGTTTCAAAAGCCTTCTTTGTACTTTCATACCCGTAATCGTCAACCCAGAGTTTTGAGGTAATAAATAGTTTTTCCCTTTTAATACCACTTTGCTTTATCCCTTCTCCCACAAATTCTTCGTTTCCGTATATGTTAGCGGTATCAATAAGGCGATAACCCACTGAAATTGCATCAGACACACATCGGACACAGGTAGGGCCATTCAGGGTATTCGTTCCAAAGCCAAGCATTGGCATTTCTATGCCATTATTGAGCGTAATCTTGGGAATTGAGTTTTCGGCCTGGTAGGAGGGAAGAGCGCCAAACGCGTTATTCGCACTTAAAGGTAAAAATACAGCAGAAGCCGCAAAGGTCGCCCCAATTTGCAAGAACCTCCGACGGTTTATTTCCTCAGTTTGATTTTTTCTCTTCATTTTATTGCCCGTTTTTAATTATTCGCTTTGAGAGTATTTGTTCGCCATCAATCTAATGATAATCAATTGATATCCCAAGGTAAGTAGTTTACAATTGGACCTCATCAGAAGTAATACTAAGAATTGTTTCACCGATTTTACATCAGGATAAACGAAAAACGCCCTGTCAAAGACG
>JAOZLK010000159.1 GCA_029934875.1 Bacteroidales bacterium
GGGTTTTTGCCCAGAACTCAACCCAAAATAGCAGAATATATGTATATGGGATGACGGGCTGGCGCTTCAGGCCTCCCTTCGGTGCGCTTTATTTGATCTATTCTCACGATCAGGTGGCTGAAATCATGGGTGATCAGGCACAGGCTGATGCCATCTTCCTGAAGCTGACACTACCCATAACAGTCTTCAAGTAAGGCTGTGATTTTGGATTCCTTTTATTAACTTGTATAAAAAAGGAGGTCAGAATGGAACGATCAGAACATGCAAAAGAACTATTTCTCGAGGGAAATAATTGTGCTCAGTCCGTATTGCTCTCATTCGCAGATGAGTATGGGTATAGCAAGGAGCTGGCGCTTAAAATATCTGCCGGTTTTGGAGGAGGTATGGGCAAAACACAGGAGACCTGCGGTGCTGTAAGCGGCGCAATAATGGTGCTGGGAATACGAGAAGGCGAGAAAGCTTCCGACAACGATGAGCTGAAGTCGGGTGCCTACGGTTCAGTAAAGGAACTTATCTCGAAATTCACAGATGAATTTCAGACCACTTCTTGCCGGGATCTTACAGGATGTGATTTCAATACTGATTCTGGTAACGAAAAATTCAAGAATGAGGGTGTGATGGAAAAAATATGTGCACCCTGTATAAAACGGGCGGTAGAGATAGTGGAATCGATAACTTAGCAGTAGATGGATTGGAAAGGTTTTGAGTCACTTCAGGAATATGTGGCCGATAGGGTAGAGGAATTTGATTTGATTCCAAAAGAGAGAAGAGAGATCTTAGAAGGACTGGCTGCAGTTATTTCCGATAGTGAGGAAGCTTCGATTAATATCATTTTCATCTGCACCCACAATTCCAGGAGGAGCCACATGGCTCATCTTTGGGCTTCCCTTGGAGCTGAAGTCTATGAGGCTAAAAAAGTGTCTTGTTTTTCGGGCGGGACCGAAGTAACTGCTTTTAATCCACTGGCAGTAAAAGCAATAAAGAAAGCCGGATTCAGGGTTTCCATAAAAATTCCGGGAGCAAATCCCGTCTACCTTGTAAGCTATCCCGGATGCATGGAGGGATTGAAGGTGTTCTCAAAAAAATATACCGATCCACCCAATCCTACCAGGGAATTTCAAGCTGTAATGACCTGCTCTGATGCCGACGATGCATGTCCCATTGTAACTGGTGCAGCTTCAAGGCATGTCATTACCTATGAGGATCCCAAGGTCTTTGATGGAACAGCCCGGGCAGCGGAGGCATATGCGGACCGATGTGGCCAAATTTCCAGGGAGATGCTTTACCTGTTCTCACTTACCAGCTAAGAGCTTCAAGAGGTAATTGAGGTGCATCACTCCAGTCGTTGAGGGCATTGATCAGCCTTATACTTTTGTACTGCGAAAGATCTTTAAGTTGGATATCTGCAATATCAATTACTCCTGTTTTAAGCAATGAAGCCCGCATGCATCCTTCCAGTAAGGGCTTCTCAGGAGTAAGCCACCGGGATCCATCCCATAAAACCACGTTGGCAAAATAGCTGTCAGTTATCCTCCCTTTTTTTATTATCAGGATGTCATCACAGGAGTCACGCTGTTTGAACAAGGCGCTCAAAGCAGAACGGTCGGCTGATTTATAAGTATAACTAATCTGGTCGCTTAAAACCAGTTTCAGCGAGCTGATTTCGGGTTTTATATGAGGATGAAACTCCACGCGGACTTCGCTGTGATCATAAAGAATACGGCATTTGAATAAGCCCTTGCCCGCACGCTCCGGAACAAGAATCTCATCCACCAGCACCGGATGCTTTTTTAGCCCAAACATATCAGACCGGGTTCGTTCAAACCTGGCCTGGTGACAGGGGAGGTTCTTCACCTCACCGTCCAGCACTTTTATAGTTTCAATAAATGGGTACATAAACCTTATTTACCATCTCATCATATTCATGCTCACAGGAGCTCTGAAAAGTAATTCCGCCTCCACTTTTAAAAATGAGTTTATCTCCATCTTTCTCAATGTACCTTATGGCTACTGCTGAGTCAAGCCGGGACCCGTCCCAGTGTCCGAATATCCCTGTATAATAGCCGCGTTCATAGGCTTCTGCCTTGCGAATAATTTCTACGGTTCGCTTTTTAGGTGCCCCACTGATCGAACCGGCAGGCAAAAGACTGAATAGTACCGTTCCCAGGCGGGAATGAAAATCATTGGGAAGAACTCCCGAAATTTCTGAGCTCATCTGGAGCAACTCTCCCTGGTGCGTTCTGATCCTGTCAATGTACTTAAAGCGTTCAACCTTTACCCCCGATGCGATTATGCTCAGATCGTTCCGGATCAGGTCCACAATAGTATTGTGCTCTGCATCTTCCTTTTCATCTGAGATCAGCCTTGCCTGTGCCCCCGGAATGTTGGCATCGATAGTTCCCTTCATGGGATTGGATGTAATGGTATTGCCTTCTATCCTCACAAATCTCTCCGGACTGAATACTACCAGCTCGTTTTCCAGGTATAGTTTGAAAGGAGCCTTGCTTCCCCTGAATATCTGTTCAAGGCTGTAATTGCTTTTGACCCGGGTCGGAAAGGTAAGGTTCAAAAGAAAGGAATTTCCGTAGAGGATCTGATCCTTGACAAGGGAGAAGGCCTTGCTGTAACGATCACGATTAACCGGAAGTTTGGTAAAGGAAATGGCTTCTCCCGGAACTGTTCCGAGCTTATAATTTACAAGACCCGGCATATCAAGGTTAAAACCCCCGCGTGCAGCCTCATTCTCAGGAACCACGATATTGCCTTCACCGGAAAAGCTAATCAGGAATACAAAGGGAGACCTGGTTCTGCCAAATTGGTTTATCAGGCGGATACTCTCATCCCTGGAATACCTTTGAAGCTTCATGGCTTCAAAGATACTATTCATTCAGTGAAAGCTTTTTGTGAAACCACAAATCCAGAATAAACCAAATAAGAATAGAGAAAAGATAGATAAGGATGCCATAGACGGTTGTGTAGAAAGAAATCTTCAATCCGCCGTAGATCATTTGTGGAGAAACGTCTCCGGCCCGTTCAATGGCTCCAAATGCCATCAGAAGTCCAATTAGCTGACCAAGGATGCCGGTGATCATGGTGAAAAGCCCCATGGATTTCAGATAGGTGAGCCTGTGCCTGAAGCCCTCTGAGTCCTGTACCTTACCATTGGAGATGTAGATGGCAAATATCACAGCCGTTGCCAGAAGAATGAGAAGTAAAATGGTCAGAATTCCCATGAATAATGGCCCGCCCTGGTGAAATAAGTTATCAAGTGTGTTCATAATAATTTGAATTAAAGTTAATAAAAGATTCACTTACAAAGTAAGGGCAAGGGGGATTTCAGGTCAAGGTCGAATCCGACTGTAAACCTGTTTTCCATCGACGTTTAGCTTGCAGGACTACTTTTTTTGCGATATTTAATCAATCAGCACATGAAAACCTATCAGCATATTATTTTCTGGATTCTGGTCCATGCATCCCTTACCCTGATATTTGGTAAGTGGTTCGATGGATACCTTGAGTCATTCTACTACGTGTCTCTGCTTTTGCCGGTGGTCATGGTCACAGCCTATTTCTTTAATTATTTCCTTGTACCCCGTTACCTGTTTACAAGAAGGTTCCTTCTGTTCGGGGTTTATGCCTTCTATATGTTTGTTGTTTCGCTGACCCTTGAATTATTGGCCAGTGTAAGCTCCATGCTACTGATGATTAAATTCAGAATCAATGAGTTCGGGCCATTGGTTACAGATATTTTTTTACTGGGAATCATCCTGCATTTCGTCGTCCTGTTCATGTCATTCATTCTACTTATTAAGCACTACTTTATTGACCAGAGTGCCATTGGACAACTTGAAGTAGAAAAATCAAAATTCGAGAAAGGCTTCATTACCATCCGCTCCAATCGGAAACGCATGCGTATTGAGTTTAACAATTTGCTCTACATTGAAAGCATGGCAGACTATATTAAAATCCACCTGGCAGACGGAGAAGAGATAAAATCCAAAGAGAAGATCTCTCACCTGGAAAAAGAGCTGCCCGATTCTTTCATCAGGATTCATCGCTCATTCATTGTAAATAAAGAGAAGATCACCTCTTTCAATAGGGAAGAAGTTGTGCTGGGCAAGATTGAACTTCCCCTGAGCAGGAGCTACCGCAGCGCTGCCGTTTCAGTCTTAAATGATAAATAAAATCACCCTTCCAGGGATCGCGCCTCCTCTGCATTGAGCTTGGCCAGCTTAATCACCTTCTCCTTTGTCACTGTATTCATGGAAAGAATCAGGATGCAGATCACTAAAATGACCAGCTGTTTCCCATCCTGCAGCACAATTAAGCCCACGATGGAGAAAAGAGCAACTCCCTCAATCATTGCCCATCGCAGAATCATTGCCGACTGGAACTGCTCAAACTTCCTGGCAAAAGGATCTCCAGCCTCAATGGCTGCTATTTTTCGTCCCGAAAGCATATTGCCGACAGGTATCATTCCCAGGAGCAGTATATTTACCAGGGTAAGAATATCCACCCCATCCTTGAATTCCGGGATGGTCTTGTCATTGAGGAAGATTCCCACAAAAAAGAAAAGCATTAATCCCGTATTCAGGGCATAGTAGATTAGCTTCAGTGCCCTGAATGCTGCTTTCGGATGTGGATGATTCCTGTGCATGGTCTATTTTTGTTTCACTAAATATAGGGAAATCGCTAGTAAAAAGAAATCCATTCATTTTATCTTTAGCAGCACTTGTGGCTGACACCTTTAGATGTTCTCTTAAATAATCTGTTTGTATTTTAGCTAACTTAAGATTAAGTACTTGTTATTTAAATGATTCTAAAGTTCCTTATAATTTTCCGACAATCCTTTCAATAAGTGAATTGCTTTATCTGCATCTTTCTGATCCACGAAGAGATGGTCATGATAATACCCGGCAATAACATTGCAACTGACTCCATTTTTTGCAAGTTCCGATGAAATTATTGCAATCAGGCCCACAGCTTCCAGGGAGGAGTGAATCATCAGCGTAATCCAGGAAGCAATGTAATCATAGCTGAAATGTAATTCATCAGCCTTATTCCGCTCAAGAACGATCGTTGTCCCTTCCTTTTCCCTGAACTCACAGACAGTATCATTGCGCTCAATCCTACTGAAATCATTTAATGTGGTAAATACATACTCCCCCTTGTTCAGTAAGGGAGTCATTCCTTTTATTAATTCAGATAGTTTTGTTTCTCCGGCCATTTCCTTAATTGATATTATTTTGATTTCATATGCCTTAATCACCTAGTTGTTCAAATTTGAATTTATCATTTGTAGCAGGCTCATGTTCCTGTTCCATAATGGATTCCATCATTTGAATTATTTCCGGATGCTGGTCTGAAACATCCACTTTCTCCCCTGAATCCATATCTAAATTATACAATTCAATTTCCAGGTTACCGGTAAAGATATCTTTCCTGATTCCTTTCCACTTGCCAATTCTAAGGGCCTGCTGTCCATTGTAGCTGGGGAATTCCCAGTATAAGAACTCGTGCTGCTCTTGTTCCTGACCAAGCAAGGCAGGCTTAAAGCTAAGCCCGTCAATATCTCCTGGCGGATCAAGTCCGACTATATCACAAATGGTTGGCATTAAATCATAAAATGCTGAAATATGATCACTTGTTGTCCCGGATTCAATATGACCGGGCCAGCTTGCAATAAACGGGACCCTGATTCCACCCTCATATACAAATCCCTTGGTTCTTCCGTAGCCATTTGTAAAAGGTTTTGAACTTTCAAAGTAATTATAATCTACTCCACCGGTATAGGTAGGGCCATTGTCACTGGAAAAGAATATGACCGTATTTTCATATAATCCCTCTTCTTTCAGTGTTGCAATTAACTCGCCAAGTTGATGATCCAGGTAGCTGATCATTGCAGCATAGCTTGCTCTGGGATATCTGTTCGGGAAATAGCCCTTGTCCCCCAGATACGGTTCTTCATCTCCAAAAGCATCCCGGTACTTGTTGACATACTCTGTGGGAATTTGTAAGGGGAGGTGGGGTAGCGGAGACGCATAATAAAGGAAGAAGGGCTCATCCTTATTCTGCCTGATGAAGGACAAGGCTTTTTGATGGATTTTTTCAGGGGCATAATCCTTCTGTTGATATTTCAAATAGCTGAGTTCATCATAGGGATTTGCAAGAGAATCAAGTTTCAGATGATAGGGCACTAATTCATTATCTAATAATACTTTCTCAGAGTTTTCCCATAAATGTCCGGGGTAGAGGTTATGAGCCTGACGCTGACAATTATATCCGTAGAAAGAATCAAAACCTTGTAGATTAGGTACGCCTTCGGTTCCCGGGGCTCCCAGTCCCCATTTCCCAAATATGCCAGTTACATAGCCTGCCTTTTTTAACTGATTACCAAGCGTAAGCGTATTGGCAGGTATTGGCCGCTGGCCCTCCAATGAGCTGTCTGAAAATACCTTTTCATAGTTCCAAACATCTCCTCTCTCATTCCATTCATCGTTTCCCCGAATATAGGCATGTCCACTGTGTTTACCCGTCAGAAGCATATATCTGGAAGGTGCGCATACGGGAGAACCTGAATAATGCTGAGTAAACCTCATTCCAGTTCCGGCCAATGCATCAATATTAGGCGTTTCTATTTTTGCCTGGCCATAAACACCCAGTTCTCCAAAGCCAAGGTCATCGGCAAGGAAGTAAATTATATTGGGAGCCTCTTCTTGCTTTTTTATGGTATTGCAGCCAATGAGAGCTGAAATGCAAAGACTTACTATAATTAGTTTATTCATAGCTTGATTTCTTCATTATTTCAGTTGATATATTCTCAAATTAGGCAATATATTTTCCACCCGCAAGATTTCTGTCCCCACGAAGGCCTTTCCAGCAGGAATAAGTAGCCTCTGAACGAGTTCGCCCAAGCCGTGGCTGCTGCTCTTGGTGAGCTTACCAAAAACGTGAAGCCGAGGCCTCCCAGGCCATTGACTATGCATGAAACGGCGGAATATCTACAGATCCCAGTAGCTCATTATATCAACTTACTTTTCAAAAGAAGATTCCACACTTCAAGATGTCGTAGGTATTTGAATAGATGTCACTATAAAACGTTAATTCTAAACAATATGCCAGACGATTACGTCTTACCATTGATGTCCTAATCTAACTTATTAAACCTAACATTTTATGCAAAAGAAGAGTATTTTTCTAGTAATTATCTGCCTTTTTTTAGGCGCTGGTCTTTCAAAACTCTCTGCTCAAAGTGAATCAAACTGGGGAACTAGCACTTTCTTCACAAAGGTATCGTGTGATGGGGAGATACTGGGCTGGGCCTACGGAACATTGGATTTTCATGTTGTAGACCATTATAAAAAGGGTGAATGGATCTTTGCAAACTATCAGGCCAAGGGAGAAGCTGTATGCACATTTTCAGATGAAAAGTTCACCTACAAGGAACAAGGCAAAGAATGGGCCAAGACTTACCCGATTGGATACTATGTCATTCACCTGAAGGGAGATCAGGGAAGCACGTACATGATGCATCTGTCCATTGATTATAGCTACCCCTACCCATGGAAATGGGATTTCCAGAACACAAAGTGCAAATAATCGTTAGCTCTGAGCAAAGGGTCTGAAAAGCAAAAGAACCCGGAGGCCGTCTCATCATGACTTATGTGACGGCCTGAAATAGCAGTGCTTGACATGAAAAGCCCCCCGGTTCACTCTGCGGGTATTCTGTTCCCACCAACTCAAGCAATTTTCCCTCAAATTCATCCGGGAAACCTTGGTATTTCTATTGGCAATTCATACCCAAGAGATAGCGATGAAATTTCAAAATAAGTACTTTGTTTATTCTCATTAATCTTTGTAATTTATTGAGATTAACAGGTACTATGCTGTGTTCAAAACCATTTAGATTTCTCTTGGTGCTTTGTTCTGTGGTTATTCTAAGCGCTTGTTCGGGAAGCTACAGCCTTGTAGCGTTCGAAGTGCTAGAGCCTGGTAAACTAATATTTCCTGAGAAAGTTAGCCAGCTCCTGATTTTAAACAGGCTACCTGGACACGGCAAAAGCATAAGTACCAAGGGCAATGACCCTGCTGGCTCCCAGTTTGGATATTCCAGTATCATCATTTCTCTTATAGGGAGTAAGATTTTTTTGATTTTCATTGGAATCTTATGCTCATCATATACATATTGAGGGGGAAAGAACACGGAGTATCAAAGTGAATGGAGAAGAGCACCCAGGAAGCCAGATAATAAAAGTTGTGCAAATCGCGTGCAAACATAAAAAAAGCAGCTACACCTTGTTTGATGTAACTGCTTGTTTTTCAGTGTGAACGAGAGAGGAGTCGAACCCCCAACCTCC
>JAOZLK010000160.1 GCA_029934875.1 Bacteroidales bacterium
TCACGTCGAACTGTCCATATCTGCTGCACTGGCTTCCTTTGGCGAGAAGTTTGAGTTCCTTGAGGACCTTAATTTTGAAAATGCATTGTTCCTTCCCGATTCGGGTGAACCCATCCATATCCAGATGGACATTTCCCACGACGGCGGCGATTATTTTATTTACTCAAAGCCACGCAGCGAAAATGCTTCCTGGACCATGTGCTCCAGGGGAAGGATGAATCATATCAAGGATGTCTTCAAATCCATTGAGGTTGATTACCAGGATATCCGGAAAAGAATCACTATTCCTGTCCCGGTAAAACCTCTCCATGACGAGCTGCTGGAAAGCGGACTTTACCTTGGGCCCACCTTCAGAGCCATTAAACAGTTATGGAGAAGCGAAACGGCATGGGAATCTTTCAGCGAGATTGAGGTACATGAAAGTATCCGCGCCGAGTTTTCACAGTACAATCTTCATCCTGGTGTGCTTGACAGCTGTTTCCAGACTGTATTTGGCATATTTAACACAGGGGAGGGAGCAGACCGTAAGATGGGTGTGTATGTACCCGTACATATCGACAGAATCAAATTCCATAAGAAGGCCAACTCCTTTAAGATGTTTGTTCATGGTCAGCTAAGGGAGTGGACCGACGAGTATGCCCTTGGCGAATTGTGGATCTTCAATGAGGATGGTGAGCTGATGGCTGAATTCCAGGGCTTCCGCTCCCAGTACCTGAAAGGTTCAAGAGGCGAGACTGCCGGAGAGCAGGAGAAGTGGTTTTATGAGTACAACTGGAACATGAAATCCAGATCCGACCAGGAACTTGTGCGTAACCCCGGGACCTACCTCCCTTCTCCAAATGCCATCCGGGAGAATGTCAGTGAGACCATCAACGAAATCAATGCATTGCCCGAGCAGGCTGCATATTACGAAAGTTATGAGCCTCGTCAATACAGGCTTACCATCGCTTACATCTGCCATGCCCTGAGGGAAATGGGAATGGACTTCTCCGTAGGATCAGCCATCTCTGTGGAGGATCTTATCAAAGATTTTGGTGTTGTCAGCGATCATCACCGCCTCTTCTACCACATCTTTAAATTACTGAAGAATGCAGGTCTGGTGGAGGGTGAAAATAATGATTACAGGGTGATAGAGAGCCCTGACTTCAGGGATGTGAAAATCTGGATCGATGAGATCAATGCACAGTACCCACAGTTTTCTCACGAAACCGTTCTTTTGGGTCGCTGTGGGCCGGAGATCGCAGGGGTACTGACCGGGACAGTGGATCCGATTCAGCTGATCTTCCCTGAGGATCAATGGGACCTGATTGTCAAATACTATGTGGAAGGTTTCGCCTTTCGAAAATACAATGTACTTGCAGCCAGCGTGGTTTCAGAGCTTGTAAACCGTGTTCCGGAGGATCAGACTTTGCGCATCCTCGAGATTGGGGCAGGGACAGGCGGAATGACCCAGGCTGTTTTGCCCCTGCTTCCTGCAGGAAGATGCGAGTATTATTACACGGATGTTTCCCACATGTTCATGCTGAAAGCCCAACAGCGTTTTGCACGTTATCCCTTCGTTCAGTATAAATTACTGGATATTGAGAAGGATATTGCTGAACAGGGCTTTGACATCTCTTCCTTCGACCTGGTCATTGCTTCCGATGTGATCCACGCGACCCGGAACCTGAAAACGACTTTCGGTAATGTGAAAAGTTTGCTTGCCTCCGAGGGCATCCTGATGATGCTGGAGGTGACCAACTCACCGGTGTACCTCGATTTTATTTTTGGGATGACCGAGGGCTGGTGGCTCTTCGAGGATACCGATATACGGCCCGATCATGCAACCATGGGGCCGGAACGCTGGAAAGAGGTATTGGAGAGGGAGTCTTTCTCCGATGTTGCCGTTTACAGCGATTTTGAAAAAAATGATGTCTCCTGCCAGAGTGTGATCCTGGCAAGGAATGAGAAGCTTGATCTGAGCAATAAAGCACTTGAGGAATCTCCAAAGCTTGGGAAGGCAGACTGGCTTGTATTTGCCGATGATTCGGGCGTAGGCGGCCAGATTCAGGCAAAGCTTGCTGCACTGGATAAACAAACATTCATGGTAAAACGCGGGACGGAGTTCCGTAAGCATAGTGAAACTGAGTTTGAGATTGACCCGGGAAGCCAGGAAGATGTGAACAGCTTAATCGACCTGGTTGCCGGGAAACAGAAGTTCCAGGGAATCATATTCCTGTGGGGAATTGATTCGGTGTCCAATGAGCAACTCAGTATCCCAAATATCCTGGATGCAGAGGATCATTCATCGCGTACCATGATGAATGTGATGAAAAAGCTGAATGATACCAACTACGAGGAAAATCCCGAAATCTGGATGATTACCTCCGGGGCTCAGTCTGTGGGAGGTTTACCGGAAACGGTTCAGCTGGCACAGAGTGGATTAAGAGGGGTTAACAGGGTGATTGTCAATGAATTTCCTGTTTTCAACTCCACCATGGTTGATTTCAGTAATCCCGTGGGTGAAGACGAATTGGATGCCTTTGTGGAGGAGATCCTGGCTGGTGACAATGAGGATGAGATCGCCTTCAGGGGAAGGAAACGGTATATCAACCGACTGGAGAGAATTTCCACTGACAATATAGCCCAGCAAGCCCTGCGTAACTTATCGGACGGGGTATCACCATATACGGTTACAATTGATGACTATGGTGTCCTGGATCACCTGGTGATCAGGGAAACAGACAGGAAGAAACCCGGTGATGACGAGGTGGAAGTGAATATCAAGGCTTCCGCACTGAACTTCCGTGACATCATGCTTTCCATGGGACTGCTTTCAGAGGATGCCATCAGCGGCGGACTTTTTGGAAAGACCATGGGATTGGAGTGTTCCGGGGTCATTAGCGCCCTTGGGAAAGATGTTAAGCATCTGAAGGTGGGTGATGAGGTTATGGCCACAGCGCCCTCCTGCCTGGGTAAATTTGCCTATCCAAAGGCCTGTCATGTGGTTCAAAAGCCAGGAAACATCAGTTTCCAGGATGCAGCCACCCTGCCTGTGGTTTACACAACCGCCTATTATTCTCTTGTTTACCTTTGCCGCATTCGAAAGGGTGAGAAGATCCTGATCCATGCTGCTGCTGGAGGGGTTGGAATCGCTGCCATTCATATTGCAAAAGCAGCAGGTGCTGAAATCTATGCTACGGTTGGCAGCCCGGAGAAAAAAGCCTACGTGGAAAGTCTTGGTGTACAGCCGGACCATATACTGAATTCCCGAAGCCTGGAGTTTGCCGATCAAATCATGGAACTCACCGACGGTAAGGGTGTGGATATTGTGCTCAACTCGCTTTCCGGAGAGGCCATCCATAAGAGTATCAGGTGTCTTTCACCTTACGGAAGATTTGCGGAGATTGGCAAAACGGATATATACAGGAACAGCAAACTTGGACTGCAGCCCTTTGGGAACAACCTTTCCTATTTTGGCGTAGATGTGGACAGGCTGTTCAAACAGAAGGAGCTTTTCAGTGGTGAACTTTTCCAGGAATCTATTGATTATTTCGTCGAAAATAATTTCGCAGTCCATCCTTCGGAGGTATTTCCCATATCCCGGATCAAGGATGCCTTCCAGTTTATGGCCGGAGCCAAACACACAGGTAAGATTGTGATCGACATGGAGGGTGAAGTAGACGTTGCACCTCCAAAGGAAATCCGATTTAAGGAAAATGCATCTTATTTACTCACAGGTGGATGTTCTGGATTCGGACTTGCAGTGGCAGACTGGATGACAGGCAAGGGAGCCAGGAACCTGGTTCTGATGAGCAGGTCAGGTCCCAAGACCGATGAAGAAAAGATGCTCATCAGCAAGATGAGTGAAAGGGGAATCAATGTGATGATCGCTAAAGGGGACGTTTCCGACAAAGAAAGTGTAGACCGGATCATGGCGGAGGTGAAGGAAAAAATGCCTCCATTGAAAGGGATACAGCATGCAGCCATGGTATTGGATGATGGCAGTATTCCGGAAATTGACCACGATCGATATCTGAAAGTATTTATTCCCAAGAGCATCGGGTGCTGGAACCTGCATGAGGCAAGTCTTAATATGGATCTGGATCATTTTGTTCTATACTCATCCATCTCTTCTATTTATGGAAATCCCGGACAGGTGAGTTATGTGGCTGGAAATAGTTTCCTGGAGAATTTCGCACAATACAGGCGATCCAGGGGAATGGCTGCCATGACCATCAACTGGGGTGTGCTGGGTGATGTGGGTTTTGTTGCAAGAGCCGGCAATGTTGGCGGCTTGCTTTACAAGCAGGGTTGGAAAACATTCAACCTGAAACAATCAACAGACATCCTGGAGCAGATGCTGCTTACAAATCCTGTACAGCGGGTGGCCACTGATTCTGACTGGGAAATGGTGGGTAATTTTTATCCTCACTCGGCGAAGACCAGCCGCTTTGGACACCTTATCAAGGAGAAAGAATTGTCGGCTGTTTCAAGTTCAGGTAGTGGCGATGGAGGCTTAAGAACCGCCTTGAAAGAATTGGACCTTGAGGAGCAGGTCGAGGTACTGGGCTCCCGCCTGAGGGATACCTTTGCCCGTGTACTGGGCTCATCATCAGACAAGGTAGATCCCACCGAGCCGGTTACAAAATACGGACTGGACTCATTAATGGCCAACCAGATACGGAATTGGATCCAAAGCAGTTTAGCTGTGGATTATTCCATGATGCGGATCATGAAAGGTCCCTCGCTACAGGAGATGACCGAGCAGATTCTCCAGGAGATGAGCGGTCAGCTCAGCGGAGGAGATGGCTCCGAGGGTGGAAAATCAGAATTGGATAAATGGGTCCTTCGTTCAAAGGAGATCGATAATCCCAGGATGCGGCTCTTCTGCCTGCCTTATTTTGCCGGTGGTGCATCGGTTTACTCCACCTGGAATGATTCCTTACAGGAAGGTATTGAGGTATGTGCCATTCAATATCCGGGACGTGAAGAGCGTGCCGATGAGAAGGCGATTGACAATCTGTCTGACCTGGTGAAGGCGATCTCAGATGTGATTGATCCTCTCCTGAACTGTCCTGTTGCATTTTATTGTCACAGTGCTGGTGCGGGTATCGGGCTGGAACTGGCAAGATATCTGCGCAGGGAGAAAGGTATTCAACCCGTGAAATTCATTGTGGGCGGCTGGCGCTCACCTCACCTTGAAAGTCCCTTCCAGTTCCTGGATGCCATTGCTGATGATGAGGTGTATATGGATAAGAATATTCCCAACATAATCAAGCACCTGAGGTCTCTTGAGATTCCGGAATCGATCCTTCAGAATAAAGAACTGATTGATGAGATGCTACCCTCTCTCAGGGCCGATATTTTGCTTGGCAAACGTTATACCTATTATGAGGATGAGCCGCTGAGTTGTTCCCTTACGGCTTTGGCCGGGAAGGAGGATTCGGTATTTACCGATGATCAGGTGAAGGCGTGGGAGAAGCACACTTCGGGTGAATTCAGGTTTATGAGGGTAAACGGGAGCCACCTGTTCTGCAGAGATAACAAGGAGGAACTCCTGGAGATTCTCTCGGAGGAACTAGTAGAATTTGCAAATGTATGAGGAAGCTGAATTTCCAGAATTACTGAAGAATGTAATCATTCAGCATCAACCAATCACAATGAATTTCCCCGGACTTTTGAAAGGGGAAATTCACCTGTGGACGGCTTCCCTTACTGCCTCTCCTGAAAAAATTGAAGAGCTTCGATTAGTTTTGTCCCCCGAAGAACAGCTTAGGGCATCCTACTTCAAATACGAAAGCAAACAGCATGATTATATCATGTCTCAGGCTGTTTTGAGGGTTCTAATCTCCACTTATCTGCATATAGCTCCGGGCGACGTGATCATGCAGGCCAGGAAAAAAGGCAAACCCTTTCTGGTGAATGATCCTTCTCTCTTTTTCAATATTTCCAATTCGCATGAGGTCGGCGTTTATGCTTTCAGCAGGGATGCCGAAGTGGGAGTCGATATCGAAAAGATCAGGGAACTTCCGGATCTGGATGAGCTTATCGATAAGAACATGACTTCAGGTGAAAAGGCCATTATTCTAAAGGACCCGGATAAAAAGTTATCCCTTTTCTTCCAATTCTGGACCTTTAAGGAATCCTATTTGAAGGCCATCGGAGAAGGCATGCGACTTACACCCGACAATCTTGAGTTTTCACTCTCTGAAGGAAAGATCGGGCTTCGTTCTGTAAAGTTTGGATTTGAAGCCTCAGACTGGCAGTTTAAGGACTTTGCAAGAAGGGGCCCTTACACAGGCACCCTCACCCATAAGGGAAGGGGTACTGTGATCAGGGATATGTATTTACCGCATCAATAGCGCTCACCGCATACTTTTCAGTACTCCAAAATCAGTACTTGATATTTTTATAAGGTCCAGCGAAACCCAAAGCCAATATTTACGTACAAAACAGAAAATAAACTCAACAGAAAGAATATGACACGATTCAACAAAATTTTAATTCTATTACTGGCAGTCTCAGCTACTGCTTTTGGTCAGTATACAGGTACCAATCCAAACGTTGCCGGTGGCAAGGTGGTTGTGGCATCTGACTCAATCGACGGTTTCAAACCCGGAAATGCAGTGGATGGCTCGCTGGCTACTGAGGCTTCCATACCTGGAGGTGGCGGAGCCTGGATTCAGATCAACCTGGGAACCTTTCACTATATCGATGGATATGGCATGGTTCTTCCCGATGGTGCAGAGCTTCCCTTGACCTTTAAAGTTCAGGTGAGTGATGATGAAGCCACCTGGACCGACCTGGCCACCCAATCTGTCGGGCAAGACAGTACCTTCAGTGCCAACCTTGACTCACCTGATCCCATAAAGTTCGTGAGGATATTGATGAGCGCCAAGGATGACCCGGCTACATTTGCCCAGATTTATGTCTATGGCGAAGAAATGGCAAAACCGGATCAACCGACTGCCACTGCTGCGACCGATATTACTACTTCAAGTTTTACGGCCAATTGGGATCCTGAGGATGGGGCCCTCGGCTATGTAATCTCAGCGGCAACAGATGTTAATTTTGAAAATTTATTACCCGGTTATGATGAATGGGGTGATAACATCTCATTTTGGGAGGTAGTAGACCTGGATCCGGGGACTGAGTATTTCTACAAGATTCGGGCCTATAACCTTGCCGGAACATCCACCTTTGGAAACACCATATCTGTTACCACAGAAAAGGCAACTCAGACCATTACTTTTGATGCGCTGGCGGCCTCTGTTTATGGAGACAGTGATTTTGATCTGACAGCTACTGCCTCATCTGACCTCGCAGTTAGCTATAGCAGCTCCGATGAAAGCGTTGCAACAATCAGTGGCAGCACTGTAAGCATTGTCGGAATCGGAACTACCACCATCACAGCCATGCAGGATGGAGATGATATGTATCTTGCTGCTGACCCTGTTTTGCAGGACCTGGTGGTCAATGTGAAGGAATTGACAGTTATTGATGCAGTGGCCGAGAACAAAGTATATGATGGAAATACTGATGCGCTTGTATCAGGTGCCACGCTTGACGGAGTGGTGGGAGACGATGTTGTGAATTTGACGGATGCAACTTTAGGAGTCTTTGCCCAGGTAAACGCCGGAGCTGGTATTGTGGTAACAACATCCATGGGCCTCGCAGGAAGGGATATTGATAATTACAGCCTGACAGCCTCTCCTGAATTAACAGCCGACATCACTGCAAAAGACCTGATAGCTATGGCCGATGATAAGAACCGCGAAGCATGTGCTGACAATCCGGATTTTACAGTTAGTTATTCTGGATTTATTGCATCGGAAGATGAGACTGTACTCGACCAGGAAGCTGTTGCAAGCTGTGATGCTGATGCCAGCAGCCCTTCCGGACAGTATGCCATTACTGTAGCGGGTGGGAGTGCCACCAACTATAGCATGGTCTATGCTGCGGGTACATTAACGGTTACACCTGATGTAACTGCTCCGACTCTGGAAGTACAGAATTTCACTGTACAACTTGATGCAAGCAACAATGGATTGATCACCGAATCTGATGTAGTAGTTAGTTCAGGCGACAATTGTGGTGTCACGGAGACCACCCTGAGTCAGTATGTGTTTACTGACAGCGATATAGGAGATGTAGATGTTAATGTGACCGTAAGCGATGCAGCGGGTAATGAAACCACGAAAGTTTCAGTAGTTACAGTTGTTGGTTATGTTGGTGTTGAGGGTGCTGATGGCTTTGCTGCAAAAGTATATCCCAACCCTACCTACGGAACTGTGCACCTGGAACTGAATAGCTTTGCCGATGAGCTGAAGGTGATGGATATCACGGGTAAGACCCTCATCAGCATTTCAAATC
>JAOZLK010000748.1 GCA_029934875.1 Bacteroidales bacterium
TTTTTTGGGTGTGGTTTATTAATTATTTCGATGATATAACAATGATCCTGATAAATTGTTTTTAGTCTTCAGCCTCGAAAAGTATATCTAATACCACCGGGGCACCACAGGGTAATCTGTCTTGTACCTGGGCCCTTTTAAAAACAGGGTAATTCAGTGCAGTATCGGGGTATCCCATCTGGAGCAAAATACAGGCCAGGGAAAAGATTTTAGGGCCCTGTGGTATAATGCTAATATCATAATCCTTGCGCAAAGGCAGGATCACATCGATTAATTCCTGATAGATTGCCTGCCCGTGATTTATCGGATAGGCAATCAGGTTCCTGATGGGGGTTTGATTGATTACTGAATGATTATTGACAAAAACTTTCTCAACAAAATGTTTTTCCACAGGCGGATCTGCATAGAAAAGATATAGCAGGTCGGGCTTCACTATCCGGCAGATCATCTCTGAAACATTAGGTTCCTGCCCCAGTCCCAGAATCAGTGCACGTTTTCCTTTGCGTGAATTATTTTTTTCCTTCAGGAACTCTTTAACCTTTTTTACCTTGGGAGGGGAACCTTCATTCACATAAGCTGCCATGGTGTAAACCAGCCGTAATTGAACCGAATTATGCTCCTGGTTCTCTGCAAACCAGTTGAATATCCGATAGTACAAGAGCTGGGTCATACTAGTACAGTCCAGGATAATCTTGAGATCCTCCTGGGTACTTTCTTTAAAAATAGCATCAATATTTTGACCATCCTTATCAAGTTCGATGATCTCAAAACTCTTATCCTGTAAATACCCCTGGTTAGTAAGATAATTATACTCTTTTACCTGATCGGGCTCGCAAATGGCCACTTTTCGGCATGAAATTCCCTCCAGACTCTTTGCTATGTTAGTACTGCGGGTTTCGTGACTTAGGGAAACAATGAATAAATCTGGCTGAAAATCAGCAAGTTTTACGGGGTCTATATGTTGAATGGAGGAAAGTTCCATGGCCCAATGTTCTCACTATTAAAGATAGCGGGAATATTGCAACTTCCTACGATGAATATTAAAGTTTTGGATTGGTGGCCGGTATTTCAGCTATGGGATGTGGTGGGTTGATTTCTCTGCCGAAAAGGTCAACTTCAGGCCAGTCATTTACCCTGTTAACGGCTCTGAACATCATTCCTGAAACATATCTGTGTATCCTGGAGTGTTTCGACGTGCTGGTGTTCATCATTACAACCCAGTTTAATCCATCCTGTTGTCTGACCATTAATGCAGAAGATCCGGTAAGATATCCGGTTCTCCACCATGTACCGTACTTGTCACTTCCCCTCCAGCCGAACAGGCCACTACCTGCTGCATCGGGATTGGTCATTTGAAGAATGGTCAATGGTTTCAGGATATCGGGCTGTTCAGGAAAGCCATCCACCGCGGTGAGGAACTTAATTAATTCAGGTGCTGATGCAACCCAACCTCCTGCAGGGCCTAACAATTCAATGTTGTTTCCTCCATAATAAATGGGAACCTGTTCTCCTGAACCATCCATGGAATAAGTAGTCATGGCTCCGACGCTGCTATGGTATCTTACTTCATTGGGGAATTTGTCGCGATAATAACTCCTCCCTATATGCATGTCATGGATATCAAGAGGCTTAAGTATATTCATCATCACGTAATCCTGGTAGGTCACACCACTTTTTCTGGCCACAATCTCTCCAAGAATACCATATCCCATGTTGGAGTAAGAATATCGGGATCCGGGTTTGTAATTCAATCTCCTGGAAAGAGCATACTGGAGAACTGCATCAAATTCTGCAGGAGCCTTGATATCCATTTTCCTGGCAATATACAGTGAGGAGAACAGGGGATCACCTGCATACCTTGACCACCCAGCAGTATGGTTTAAAAGGTGCCTGATGGTGACCTCCTCATACCTGCTGTCGCGGTAAGAAAGGAAAATGGAATCATTCAGAATCCCCGCCGCACCAAAAACTTTGTCATCAAGTCCAAGCTTCCCTTCTTCGTATAGTTTCATTACGGCCACTGCAGTAATCAATTTGGAAACAGATGCGATTCTGAAAAGATGTCCGGGCTTTACTTCTTCTCCTGTCTCATCGTTGGCGGTCCCAAAGCCCTTGGCATATACCAGCTGTTCATCTTTTGTAACTGCAACGCTGGCCCCTTTAACTTTCCATGACTTCATAAAGGAGGTCACACTACGATCAATAACCTCAGTTTCCTGGAAATCGGAGTACTCATTATCAAGCATTAAAGAGAAGGGAATCTCCATATCATTCAAAAGGGAAGGATAAGCTTTATCGGAAAATGTAAGCGCGATCTCCCCAAAGAAAAAGACTAAGAGCAATACTATAAATACAAATAATTTCTTCACAACAATCATTAAAGACATATCCGAAAGGCCGGATAATTAGACAAAGTTATAGTTAAAACAATTTCTGTCAAAAATGTTCAACCACTGGAAATTGATCTAATCTGGATAATGAATGTAAATTACTGTAATTCAGTAA
>JAOZLK010000161.1 GCA_029934875.1 Bacteroidales bacterium
ACATGTCCATTTTAATATCAGCACTGGTTCTGGGTTTTATGGGAAGTTTCCATTGCGCCGGAATGTGCGGCCCCATCGCCATAGCCCTCCCGCTCCAGGGAAACACGGTACTTGGAAAAATCCTGGGTGGAACCCTTTATAACCTGGGACGGACCATTACCTATGGAATCATGGGAGCCATATTCGGACTGCTGGGTCAGGGTGTGGCACTGATCGGTTTTCAGCAGAAGGTATCCGTCATCATGGGTGCCGTCATGATCCTGTCGGTTCTCTTCCCCGCCCTGTTCAGGAACCAGTACAGCATGGAAAAAAGCTGGTTTTCCCTTGTGGGAAAACTCAAAGCAAGCATCGGGAAGATGTTCTCCATCAGGTCCTACACCAGCCTATTCTTCATTGGGATGTTAAACGGCTTGCTGCCCTGTGGTTTGGTGTATATGGCCATTGCGGGGGCCATCGGATGCGGGGAAGTGCTCACAGGGACACTTTATATGATTCTTTTCGGACTGGGGACCATCCCCATGTTGCTGGGCATCACCCTGGCTGGAAATATGATGAGTTTTAGCATCCGTAAACGCATCAACCAATTTATCCCGGTCCTGGTCGTAATTGTAGGAATCCTATTTGTGCTGCGCGGCCTTAGCCTGGGCATCCCCTATCTGAGTCCACCCAAAGAGAAGATCGAAAAGAAGTTTGAAAAAAGCCTGGAGAAGGAAGCTCCCGCCGGGGAGCAAAGCCCAACTGGGGAAAAAAGCCCATCAGGGGAGCAAAGCCCATCAGGGGAGCAAACTAAAACCGGGGGCTGTTGTTTCTTTTATCAGCCATGGTAAAGAATGACAATAATAGCTGCATACACTGTGGAGCCGACTGTGGCAAACAGCCGCATGTCTGGAACGATTTGCTCTTCTGCTGCAATGGCTGCCTGACGGTTTACCAGCTCCTGAACGAAAACAAACTTTACAACTATTACAAGCTGGAGGAGAACCCCGGCATAAAGGTTGAAACCACAGCCTTCGGGAATAAATATGCCTTCCTGGATAAGGAGGAGATCAGGGAAAAACTAATCTCCTTTTCAGAAGGAGGCATCTCCAAAGTGAAATTCTTTGTGCCGGTGATCCACTGTGCCTCCTGTATCTGGCTGCTGGAAAAACTGCACCTGCTGAACAAAGGGATCAAGCACTCCTTCGTGAATTTCACACGGAAGGAGGTCGACATCACCTTTGATGAGTCCGCCATCAGCCTGCGCCAGCTTGTTGAGTTGCTCTCCTCCATCCATTATATTCCCGATTTGTCGGTGAACCTGTCGGATAAAAAGGAGGATGGGCCCTCCTATAAGAAACTGCTTTATAAGATCGGTATTGCGGGTTTTGTGTTCATAAACGTGATGACCTACAGTCTGCCCGCCTACTTCAACGGAGCCCCACTTGAAAGCAACCTGCAAAGGCTGTTCAGCATCCTGAGTTTTATCCTGGTCATCCCCGTGGTTTTTTACAGCGGCAGCGACTACTTTGTCTCCTCGGTAAAAAGCATCCTGAAAAAAAACATCAGCATTGACCTTCCCATTGCTCTGGGCATTACGGTACTCTTTCTTGTAAGTGCATATGAGATTCTCTTCAGTGGAGGAGCCGGATACTGCGATAGCCTGTCGGGACTCATCTTTTTCCTGCTGGTGGGGAAATGGTACCAGGGGAAAACCTATGAAGCGCTCTCCTTTGAGCGCAATTACAAGTCCTACTTCCCCATTGCAGTCACCAAAATCAACAAGCAAATCGAGGAGAGTGTCTTACTCGAGCATATCCGGGAAGGCGATGAGCTGATCATTCGAAGCAAGGAGCTGATCCCTGCCGACTCCATCCTGCTGGAGGGCACAGGAAGAATCGACTACAGTTTTGTAAGTGGAGAATCCACCCCGGTGCACAAGCAGGAAGGCGACTTTATTTATGCAGGGGGAAGGCAGATGGGAGAAGTCCTGCATATCAGGGTTCAAAAGGAAGTAAGCCAGAGCCACCTCACCAAGCTCTGGAACCAGGACCAGAGCTATGAGAAACCAAGCGAAACGCTTAAAACCCTGTCCGACCGGGTTAGCAAATACTTTACCATTGCCATTGTCACCATAGCTTTGCTGGGTTTTGTCTACTGGATGATCAAAGGCGACGCACATACTGCCATATTCGTTTTTACCGCCGTTTTGATTGTGGCCTGTCCCTGCGCACTGGCCCTCTCCATTCCATTCACCTTTGGGAACACCATGCGGGTATTTGGGAAAAAAGGACTCTATATTAAAAATACCGCGGTCATTGAAAGGCTTTCCCATGTGGACACCATTGTCTTTGATAAGACAGGCACCCTGACCCGTCCCAACGAAAACAACATCGCATATTCCGGCCAGGAGCTCTCCCGGGAGATGAAAAGTGCCATCTACTCCCTGGCAAGGCAGTCCACCCATCCCCTGAGCATAGCCCTGGCAAACGATCTGGCTGCTGCTCCGGAGACCGACCGCCAGGAGCTTGAATACCATCGACCCGAACATTTTGTGGAAGTGGCAGGCCGGGGCATCTTCGGGAAGGTAAATCAAATGGAAATTAAACTGGGTTCGGCCGAGTACGTCACAAATCAGGAAGCTTCCTCCCATTTTGCCTCGGAAGTCCACGTATCAATCAATGGCACCCAAATGGGTCACTACATCGTCAGTAATCACTACCGTGAAGGTTTTGATAAGGTACTGAACTCCCTGAAGCAGAAATTCACCCTATACCTGATTTCGGGCGATAACAACTCTGAGGCCGGGACACTCTCAAGCTATTTCGACCGCGACCGCATGCTGTTTAAGCAGAAGCCGGGCGACAAGGCCGAGCTGATCAGGTCGCTACAGGAACAAGGGCATACCGTATTGATGACAGGAGATGGCTTAAATGATGCCGGAGCATTGATGCAGAGCGATGTGGCGCTGACCATAGCCAACCAGGTTTACCACTTCTCGCCTGCCAGCGATGCAGTCCTCGAGGCAGCACAATTCCAAAAACTTGATCGTTTTATCAGCTTCACCCGAAGCTCCCTGAACATTGTAAAAACCAGCTTCCTGATCTCCTTTCTCTACAACCTTGTGGGAATCGCCTTTGCCATCTCGGGCAACCTCTCTCCCATCGTGGCCGCCATCCTGATGCCGGTCAGCTCAGTCTCCGTAGTGGCCTTCGCCACCTTCGTGACCCGCGCCTTATTCAGTACCAAGTATTCAGTACCCAGTACTCAGTAGATAGTACTTTACTGATAACTAATAGCTGATAACTAATAACTTACGTGTTCTGTGCGCCGAATGATTTCTTCCTGCAGCTCCGGACCCAGGTCGTTGAAGTAGTCGCTGTAACCTGCCACCCGGACAATCAAATCCTGGTACTTCTCAGGATGCTTCTGTGCCTCTCGAAGGGTATCGGCCGACACCACGTTAAACTGAATATGATGCCCGTCCATGCGAAAATAACTTCTGATCAGCTGGGACAACTTCCTGATACTCTGCTCATCCTTGAAAAAATCAGGTGTGAACTTCTGGTTAAGCAAGGTTCCTCCTGTTTTCAGGTGATCGATCTTCAAGGCTGAATTCAGTACTGCCGTGGGACCATTTCTGTCCATTCCCTGGAAGGGTGAAATCCCCTCCGAAAGAGGTTCATGTGCAAGTCTGCCATCAGGGGTGGCCCCGAGCATCTTCCCAAAATAAACATGACTGGTGGTGGGCAACATGTTAATGCGGTAAGTACCTCCCCTGGGAGTGGGCCTGCCGTTAACTGCCTCATAAAAAGCGTCAAACACCCAGGTGGCATGAATATCGGCACCATCGTCATCATTTCCATACTTGGGCGTGTCATAAAGCAGTGCGGCCCTCAGTTCATCGTGTCCCTCAAAATTGTCCCCCAGTATCTTCAGGAAGGTAGTCAGGCTCAGGTTCTCTTTATCAAAAACATGATATTCAAGAGCCGCTAACATATCAGTAATCGAACCCAGTCCTACACCTTGGATATAAGAAGTATTGTAGCGTGCACCCCCGGCATTGTAATCCGTTCCATTGCTGATACAATCGTCTATAAGTATGGAAAGGAAAGGCACTGGCAGGTGGGTTCCGAAAATTCGCTCGATGATGTTGTTTCCCCTTATTTTGATATCAATAAAATGACCCAGCTGCAAGAGAAAGGCCTCCTGTAGATCCTTGAAGGTTTTAAAGGAGGCAGGATCACCACTACTAATCCCGATTTGTTTCCCACTGAGGGGATTAATACCATTGTGAAGTGTAACTTCCAGCACCTTAACCAGGTTAAAGTAACCTGTAAGAATATAGGCTTCGGTCCCGAATGCCCCACTCTCTACACAACCGGAAGCTCCGCCATTGCGGGCATCCTCCAGGCTCTTTCCCTGCCTGACAAGCTCTTGTATAATGGCATCGGTATTGAAGATGGAGGGTTGTCCAAAGCCGGTCTTCACGATCCTGACCGCCCTGTCCACAAAAGCATCAGGATTCTTCTTGGAGATCTGCACCATGGATGAAGGTTGCAGGAGCCGCATCTCTTCAATCACATCCAGCAGGATGAAACTGAATTCATTCACTGCATCCGAACCATCGACCTTCTGGCCACCCACATTGATCAGACAGAAGTCGGTGTAGGTATTACTCTCCTCAGCCGTTACACCAACCTTGGGAGGCGAAGGATGATTGTTAAACTTGATCCAGAAGGAATGCAATAACTCCTTCACTCCTTCCTCGTCAAGACGTCCCTGGGCAATATCTTCCATGTAAAAGGGATAGAGGTGCTGGTCCAGTCGCCCCGGGTTAAAGGAGTCCCAGGGATTCAGTTCGGTAATCACACCCAGGTGTACAAACCAGTAATACTGAAGGGCCTCATGCATATTTGTGGGTGACTGGGCCGGAACACGGCGACAAACTGCAGCCATGCTTTCCAATTCAGTCTTTCTCTCAGGATCTGATTCAAGAGCTGCCAATTTATCCAGTTCCCCTGCATGCCTTTCGGCAAACATAATCAGGACATTGGCTGTGATCTCCATGGCCTTCAGTTCCTCGCGCTTGTCATAAGCACGGGGATCCGCCAGGAAATCAAGGGCTTCCAGGGCCTCCTGGATATCCCCGATAATATCCAGCATTCCCTTTTCATAGATCTTTTTACCCAGAACGGTATGACCTGGGGCCCTTTGCTCCTGAAATTCGGTGAAAATACCAGCCTCGTATGCTGACTTCCATTCCTCACCTACATTTGCAAAAACCCGCTCCCTGTTGGTCCGACCGGTCCAGTAAGGGATGATTACCTCGTCAAAGGCCTTCCGGGTCTCTTCATCCACTTTAAAACTTACTTTCTTCCTGCTGTCCAGAATATCCAGGTCCTTCAGCGAGTGAAGGTTGATTTCGGGATAGGTGGGCGTGGACTTGGGAGCCGGCCCCCGTTCGCCAACAATAAGTTCACCCTCATTAATACAAATGGATTTATGCTCCAGGATATACTCAAAGGCCATGGCCCGTTGAACGGGTACGGAATACTGTGCTGAGGAGAGTTCCTTATAAAATTGCGTAACTAAAAGTCCGCGTTCCGCTGACAGGCGGTTGACCGCCTTCAGGCTGGCCTCTCTTAATTGCTCAATTCTTTCTGTCATGCTGCCAATTTTTTCAGCCCCCGATGGAGACTTTAAGTCCTGTTGTTTCAAATCTTTCACGCAGGCCCTCCATAAAGGAAGCATCGGGTTCCTTCACATCTCCCATTTGCTTCTTCATTTTCAACCTTGCGTATTTACTCTCTGCAATCCGGTGATAGGGCAGCAGGTGTACCTCCTCAAGCATAGCCTTGCGCTCATCCACAAAGGAAAGAAGCCTTTGCAGTTCATCATCCATGGTATTGATTCCTGGAATGACAGGGATACGGAAGATTACCCTCGCTCCTTTCTTAAGAAGGTAATCGGCATTGGAGAGAATAAGTTTATTGTCAACTCCCGTATACTCCCGGTGCAGATCTCGATCGATGTTCTTCAGGTCATAAAGGAATAGGTCGGTATACTTCAATATGCTCTCAAAATGATCCTTCCTGCCAAATCCACTGGTATCCAATGCTGTATGCAAACCATTCCGCTTACTTATCTTCAAAAGCGATTCAAGTGCAGCGTACTGCATCAGGGGTTCACCACCCGAAAATGTGACACCTCCACCCGACTCCTCGTAAAAGAGTCGGTCCCTCAAAACTGTCTCCATCACCCCATCCAAGTCAACACTTTCTCCATAAGTCTTTAGTCCCTTAATACTTTTTCCATTCAGTTTTCGCTCCACATCTACGGTCACTGAATTCATCGACTGACTTTCCGGATTGTGACACCACCAGCACCTCAGGGGGCATCCCTTCATAAAAACCGTGGTACGAATACCAGGACCGTCATGTACAGCGAAACGTTTTATATCAAAGATGTCTACAGTTGACATTGGGATTGGTAAATGGTAAGTGGTAATTAGTAAATGGGTAAGGAAGCCTTGTGCACTAAGTACTGAGAACTGTGTACTTAGTACTGTGTACTGTCATAGAAGATCCAGCACTCGTACAGGCACTTGCCAAAGCGATGACTGTTGCTAAAACATAAATTGCAGGTTCCCATAGGACCTGCAATTTAAGAAATTCTATTTGAAGCGGCTTCTTCCTGACCAAGAAATCGCACTGAGCTCTACATACTGTGTACTGGGTACTGGGTACTGGGTAATTACACCTGTGTCAGCTTCCATTTGCCTCTCCGGAAGATGGCAATGGCTATCATGGTCATGGCAGCCTCGCCAATCAGTATGGCATAGCAAACCCCATTGATATGAAGGTCCAGCACATTGGTGAAGATGTAGGCCAGCGGAATTTCCAGGAGCCAGAATGCGATGAAGTTGATCCAGACAGGAGTGGCCGTATCACCCGCTCCATTTATCGAGTTGATCATCACCTGCCCCATGGCATATACAAGGAATCCAAAACTAATGATGCGGAGACAGGTTATACCGCTTGCCATTACCACAGGTTCATCCATCCCGTTTATGAAGAAGGAGATGAATTTTTCCGGAATTGCGATGAAAAGAATGGACACAAGCCCCAGGAAAATCATATTGGCGATCCCCACCACCCAGGCCGATCGTTCGGCCCGATCGGGCTGCTTTGCTCCCAGGTTCTGCCCCACCAGGGTGGCAGCAGCATTTGCCAGTCCCCAGGAAGGGAGTAGCGCAAATAAAAGGACCCTGATGGCGATGGTATAACCTGCCACCACCTCTTCTCCCAGGCCTGTAACAACCCAAACCAGGAATACCCATGAGGAGGTTGCAATCAGGTACTGACCAATGGCGCCCAAAGACAATTTCACCAGCTTGACCATCTCGCCAAGCTTCACAACGATCTGTGCGAACCTTACCTTCACCCTGTAATTACCATTAATCAGAAGGTAAATTTGGTATAACACCGCCACGCCCCGGCCTATATTGGTGGCTATGGCAGCTCCCTGCACTCCCATCTCGGGAAAGGGACCGATCCCAAAAATGAGCAGGGGATCGAGGATGATATTCAGAATATTGGCAAACCAGAGTACCCTCATGGAAATCGCAGCATCACCACTGCTCCGGAACACCGCGTTGATAATGAAAAGAAGCATAATTATCCCATTCCCGCCCAGCATGATGGTGGGATACATGTATCCCATCTCAACTGTAGACTCAGAGGCACCCATCAGCCTGAGCAGATCCTTGGCGAAAAAGATACCCACGGCAGAAAAAATCATTGAAACCGCAATTCCGGTAAATATGGCCTGTACTGCGGATACTGCCGCTTCCTCAGGCTTCTTCTCTCCGATCCGGCGGGAAACCAGTGCAGTGGTCCCTACACTTAAGCCTATACTAATGGCATAAATAATGGTCATCAGGGATTCTGTAATACCCACGGTGGCAATGGCCTCAGATCCCAGGCGGGAGACAAAGAAAATGTCCACAAGTGCAAAAACCGATTCCATGATCATCTCCAGTACCATGGGTATGCTCAGGAGTATGATGGCTTTGCTCAGTGGAATTTGTGTAAAATCTCTTTCCGAACCACCGATTGCTTCACGTAAATCGCGGAAAAACTGGCGCAATAAAGACTTTGGATGTTTTGAACTTAGACTGATATGTGACATTGAACTGAGAATTATTGGTTTGAAAAGAAAACAGAGTGACGCGCCCGCTTTAGAAGTTTAGCGGGAAGGGGGTCACGGTCATTTTTTCAATAATCCTCATGTTTTCCGAATAATTTCAAACAAAAGTAAAGGCTTCCTGACTAAAAACAAAATTATAGGGACACA
>JAOZLK010000749.1 GCA_029934875.1 Bacteroidales bacterium
GATGGCTACAGGCTTCTTGCCGGACTTGTGCTAAGAACAGGGGACTATGACCGCTCTCTGCTACTGCTGGAAAAGTTCTTAGAATTTCCACCCGAAAAGGTGAATAAGCGGGAGTCGGCATTATCCATGAAGACCAGCTGCCTCTTTGCCATAGAGGCCATAAATAAGCCTGTCCCTTTTGAACCGGAGAACCTTGGTGATTCGGTTAATTCTGATTTGAATGAGTATTGGCCCTGTCTTTCGGTGGATGAAGAGCAATTGATGTTTACCGTGATGCTTCCTGTGAATCCCGTACTGGAGGATTCACCCCTGCATGAAGACTTTTACCTCTCTAAACAAAGGGAGGGGCACTGGGGCAGCAGGGAGAATGCAGGATCGCCTCTGAATACCAGCAACAACGAAGGAGCACATTCACTTACAGCCGATGGCCGGATGCTCTTTTTTACCGCCTGCAACCGAAGAGACGGAATAGGGCAGTGCGACATCTATACTTCCATAATGGAAAATGGCAGCTGGACCAGGCCGGTAAACCTGGGCTCACCGGTAAATTCCAGGTACAGTGAAAAGCATCCCACCATCTCAGCCGATGGCAGGGTTTTATACTTCACCTCCAGCCGACCCGGGGGGAAAGGATCTTATGACATCTGGAAATCATACTGGAATGGAAAAAGCTGGAGTGTACCCGAAAATCTTGGCGATTCTGTAAATACGCCAGGTGTAGAACAATCTCCTTTCCTGCATCCCGACCAGCGATCACTGTACTTTTCTTCTACCGGATGGACTGGAATGGGACAGGGGGACCTCTTCTTCTCCAGGAAGAGCACAGGGGATGTATGGAGCGAGCCGCTTAATCTGGGTTACCCCATTAATACTTTCAATGATGAGATTGGCCTGAGTGTAAATGCCAGGGGAAACAGGGCTTATTTTGCCTCCGATCGAGAGGGCAAAAACAATACCGACATCTACACCTTTGAATTACCCGTAGAGCTCAGGCCTGTACAGGTTTCCTACCTCAAAGGCAGGGTTTATGATTCCAAAAGCATGAAGGGGGTTTCAGCCTTGATTCAACTCATTGACCTGGAAACTGAGGAAGTGGTAATAGAGACTCCTTCCTTCCCCCCGGAAGGAGATTATCTGGTAACCCTACCCACCGACAGGGATTATGCCTTGAATGTGGCAGCGGAAGGATATCTCTTTTACTCAGCTCATTTTGCCTTCCGGGGAGAATACAGTCAAAGGGATCCCTTCCGGAGGGATATTGCCCTTGAGCGGATACTGGTTGGAAGCAGTGTAGTACTGAATAATATCTTTTTTGAATCAGATTCCCATCTTCTTCTGCCCGGCTCCATGGTAGAATTAAACAGGGTCCTTATCTTTATGCAGGAAAACCCAGGCATAGCTGTTGAGATTGCCGGACATACCGACAGTACCGGATATGCAGAACACAACCAGGTCTTATCAGGTAAAAGGGCCGAGGCTGTGGTGGATTATCTTACTTCAGGGGGAATTGCAGCAGACCGGCTCCACGCTGAGGGATATGGCGACAGGAATGCGGTGGGCGACAATGCTTCCGAAGAGGGGCGGGCCTTGAACAGGCGAACCGAATTGACAATAATTGAGGTCGGACGATGAAAATGATATACAAGGAAATATCCGATTATCTAAAAGATAAGAATACACTCATCACCCAGGTGATGTGGGTCTCCATCTTTGCATTGATTTTCATCAACATCTACTCACCCTTTAATGCATCCTCATGGTTTGACGGAGGTCGGATTGAGTTTTTTTTCTACTCCAGTGCCCTGATCCTTTCCGGCATGCTTGTCATTGTGCTCAGCAAGATGATTTTTGTACGACTGGCAAGGAAGGTTCGCTTTAACTACCTGTGGTTTGGAATCTGGAACCTTATGGAGGTATTTCTCCTGGCTGCAGCCTACCTGGTGGTTGATCTCCTCCTGCTGAAATCGGGGGCACCTATGGTAGAGCGCTTCATCAGTTTATTGTTCATCACCCTGCTGGTACTGGCTATTCCCTATTCCTTATCATGGCTCTGGCTTTCACTGAAGGATAAGCGCACAAAGTTAGATAATCTTACCATGAACACCTCCCGGGAGTTCATGGAAAGGCAAATGATCACCTTCAGGGATGAAACTGAAAAGATGAGGTTTTCCATTAAATCATCGGATATTCTGTTTGTGGAATCCACCGACAATTATGTGACGGTACATACCAACAATGAAGGTAAATTGAAGAAGGTGATGCTTCGAAATACCATGAAACGACTTGAAAAGGAGCTGGAAGGCACCCTTATACAACGTTGTCACCGATCGTACATGGTTAATTTTGAGAACATCAAGCAGGTGAAACTGATTAGTACCAACCTTTATATTTACCTTGATTTCTCCGAGGAAATCCGGCTGCCTGTTTCAAAATCATATGCCGAGCATGTTCATGAGTTCCTGAACCGGGTTTCCCTTTAGCCCAATCTATTTTTCACAACA
>JAOZLK010000162.1 GCA_029934875.1 Bacteroidales bacterium
CCTCCTGCACTGGTCGAGACTTGAGGAGAATGCCAGCCATTTTCATCCCCAGGAGATTGACCTTAATACTATTGTAGCAGGCTGCACGTCCTTATTTGATGAAACAGCGATGATTAAAAAGATCTCGGTTGAAAAAAAGATGGAGGATGGAGTGCAGTTAAAAGGCGACCGGATCATGCTTGAAGCGATTATCAGGAACCTGCTAAGCAATGCCATAAAATTCACAAATCACGGAGGAAGCATAATTATCTCTGCTAAAAAGGAAAAGAATATGATTCTGGTGGAGGTGGCCGACACCGGAGTTGGAATGACCAAGGAGCAAATCGATAAGGTAATGTATAATGGTGGATACACCAGCAGGGGGACCGCCAATGAAAAGGGTGCAGGCATCGGCATGACCCTGGTGCGGGAGTTCACTGCAATACATAATGGAAGCCTGGATATTAAAAGTGAACCTGGTGCAGGAACCAGGGTAAACATCTCATTTCCAACGGAAAGTTAATATGGATTCCCTGGAAAAGTATAGCAATGACCTGCAAAAGCTGGTACTGAACCAATATGGTGAGTTGATCAGGGCTTGCACGGATGAGTATAGCGCCAGCGGGATGAGGCAAATCAGAAAGTCGGTGGACTTTTTGATTGAACAAAGCCTGCCAGAGCAGGTACAGCTGGGCAGGCATATTATTCTTTTGGCACTGAAACGGGCCGAAATGATGGTTCGGGAGCTGGGCATGGATGCATTGGGTATTTCTGCAGTCCTGATTATTGATGTGGTGGAACAAAACGATGTTTCCTACGATCAGATTAAAGCAAAACTGGGGGAGAGAACAGGACAGATCATCAAGGAGCTGCTGAAAATCAGCGATCTGGATACCACAACCAACAATAGCCAGGCCGAGAACATGCGCAACCTGATCCTGACAATGGCCACCGATTTCAGGGTCATACTTATTAAGATAGCTGAAAGGTTGTTCCTGATGAGAATGATGGGTAAGCTGGAAGAGAAAGAACAGATTGCGCTCACCTGTGATGCAAAATTCATCTATTCTCCGCTGGCCCACCGACTGGGCCTCTACAATGTAATGTCGGAGATGGAAGATATCTCCATGAGCTTACTGGAAAAGGATGCCTACCAGGAGCTGGATGCCAAACTGAAGGCCTCAACAAAGGAGAGAGACCGTTTTATCAAGGAATTTATTAAGCCCATTGAGGATGCCCTTCAAAAAGAAAGGTTGAAGGTGGAGATCAAGGGGCGTCCAAAAGCAATTTCATCCATCTGGCGCAAAATGAAGCAGCAGAAGGTTGAATTTGAAGAAGTATATGACAAGTTTGCCCTCAGGATCATTATTGACACCCCACTGAAGCGTGAAAAGGCTGATTGCTGGAGGGTTTATTCCGTCATTACCGATTATTACCAACCTAACCCGGAAAGGCTCAGGGACTGGATCTCTGCTCCCAAATCCAACGGTTATGAATCATTGCATACCACTGTGGTAATACCGGGTGGAGAATGGGTGGAAATTCAGATCAGGACGGCCCGCATGAATGAGATTGCCGAAAAAGGATTAGCAGCACACTGGAAATACAAAGGCATTAAGGGGCAGGCAGGGATTGACCAGTGGATCGGAAAGGTTCGGGAAGCCCTGGACAGCCGGGATTCAGATGCCAGCAACCTGATCGAGGACCTGAAGCTTAGCCAGTTCAGCAAGGAGATTTTTGTTTTTACACCGAACGGTGACCTGAAGAAATTCCCCGAAAAGGCCACGGTACTTGATTTCGCCTTCGATATTCACACCGATGTGGGTTCTACCTGTGTGGGAGCAAGGGTTAACGGTAAAAACGTCCCTATTCGCTATACCCTCCGGAACGGAGATAAAGTGGAGATACTCAGGTCTAAAAACCAGAAGCCCAAAATTGACTGGCAGAACATAGTGGTTACTTCCAAAGCTAAGGGGAAAATCAAACTGGCGCTGAAGGAGGAGAAACGCAAGGAGTCTGAAAATGGAAAGGAGTTTCTGATGCGTAGGTTCAGAAACTGGAAAATTAATTTTAATGACACCAGTATCCGGAGGGTCATTCAACATTTTAAATACCGCGATTCCATCGACCTTTATTTCGATGTGGCCACGGAAAAGGTGGATCTGCTTGAAATAAAGGAGTTCTTAAGCACAGAGAAGAAACCCCTTGAACAAAAAAGCGGTAAAATTGAGGAAGAGGCGGTCGAGAAGCTGGTAATCCATGCCAAACAGGAAAGCAGCGATTTCCTGGTCATCGATGATAAATTAGCCAATATCGATTACAAACTTGGCAAATGTTGCAACCCCATCCACGGAGATGCCATATTCGGTTTTGTTACCATCAGTGCGGGTATCACAATCCATCGAAAAAACTGCCCCAATGCTCAACAGCTACTTTCCAGATATGCTTACAGGGTGGTGAAGGCCCGGTGGAATCAAGCGGAAAAGACTTCCTCCTTCCCCGTTACCCTGCAGGTTACGGGGATCGATGACCTGGGAATTGTGAGCAATATTTCAGATGTGATCTCAAAAGACCTGCAGGTGAACATGCGCTCCATCTCTATCGATTCCAGGGATGGAATGTTCGAAGGAAGCATTACCCTGTTTGTGAAAGATACCCAGCACCTTGAAGCCCTCATCCGTAAATTGAAAAGGGTAAAGGGGATTATGAATATCCGCAGAACGTCGTAGTACGCAGTACACAGTACTACGAACTAATACCTGGGGTCTGGCTGGTAGGGGAGTTTGGCCATTTTCTCCACGGTCATTCCAGGAAAACCAAACTCTTCAGTAATCTCGCCATAAATCAGGTAGATACCCTGGCCTTTATATGGATAGCGTTTCAATGAATCGGGGAAGTTTACCACATCGAAGAATTCACCTTCAGCATCAAGGAAACAGCCAAAGTGCATCCACTGCTTGTGCTTGGTTCGTACATACTTAATTGTGACCATGTGGCCAAGCATGCGGACCTTTTTACCCACATGCTGCAGCATATGCCGGGCCTGGATCTCACCCCGGAAGTCTGTCTTCAGCAGGTCGAAAGCCGGGATGGTGACAGAAAAGCCCAGCAGTTCCAGTTCGTCATAGGCATTCTCAAGAGCTGTCTGTTCCAGTTCGGGCAGTCTGAACTCCCGCTTTTGCACCGGAAACAGTTCCCGCATGGGGTCCTTTTTCTTCTGGTTTCCCAATACCAGGTGGACATCCCAGAGCAGTTCCTTTTTACTTTTTCCGGTGAAGCGCAGGGCATTCATACGGATCAGGATGACCATTTGTTCCAGACCTATGGGCACCCGCTCCAGCAAATCCTCCAGGCTCCCATAAGGACCGTTTTCTGCCCTTTCATCCAGCAGCATGTGAATGGCATTGGTTTCCAGGTTCTGGATGTGGATGAAGCCGATGTAAATGTCTTTTACCTGGATGGATGTTTTGTGCTGACTTTCATTCACACAGGGCATATGGATGGTGGCACCCCAGCGCCGGGCCTCGTTGAAATAAACCCAGGTACGGTAGAAGCCCCCAAAGTTATTGATTACAGCGGTCATGAACTCCAGGGGGTAGTGAACCTTCAGGTAGAGACTCTGAAAGCTTTCCACGGCAAAGGAGGCTGAATGAGCCTTTGAGAAAGAATAACCGGCAAAGGAGCTGATCTGTCGCCACACCTCCTGGGTGAGCGTATCAGGATAGCCCCGCTCCCTGCAATTGTCGAAAAAACGCTGGGCAATCCGGTCAAACTCCTTTCTCGAACGGTATTTTCCGCTCATAGCCCGACGCAGTACATCGGCATCGGCCAGGTCCAGGCCCGCAAAGTGGTGACAGACCTTGATCACATCTTCCTGGTAGACCATCACCCCGTAGGTTTCTTTCAGTTGCTCCTCCATAATGGGATGGAGGTACTGGAAATCGTCCGGGTGGTGGAAACGGTGGATGTATTCCTTCATCATGCCCGACTGGGACACCCCGGGCCGGATGATGGAAGAGGCTGCCACCAGGGAGCGATAGGTGTTGCACTTCAGTTTGGTAAGCAGGCCGCGCATGGCAGGGCTCTCGATGTAGAAACAGCCATTGGTTTCCCCGGTCTTCAGCTGCTCAATGACCCGGGGGTCCTTCTTGAACTGGTCCACCCGGTGCACATCCACCTCAATGCCCTGGTTGTAACGGACAATATCAGCACATTCCTTGATGTGACCAATGCCCCGCTGGCTCAGAATATCCAGCTTCTCAAAGCCCAGTTCCTCGGCCACGTACATGTCAAACTGGGCGGTGGGGAAGCCCTTGGGGGGCATGTCCAGTGCCGTATAGCAGGAGAGGGGCTCCTCGGATATAAGGACCCCTCCGGCGTGGATACTACGCATGTTGGGAAAGTCCAGGAGCATATTACCCGCCTCGTAAATACGCCGGGTAATGTTGTTGTCATTCATGGGGCTTTCCGGATCCTTCACCAGGAGGTCAATCTCCTCCTTGGGCAGGCCGTAGACCTTACCCAGTTCACGGAAGATGGAACGGTCGCGGAAGGTGGACATGGTGCCGATAAAGGCCGTGTGTCTCCGCCCGTAACGCTTGAAAATATAATCCAGTACCTCGTCCCGCTCCTTCCAGGAGAAGTCAATGTCGAAGTCTGGCGGACTGGTCCTTTTTGGATTGATGAAGCGCTCGAAGTAGAGGTCCAGGTCAATGGGATCCACATCGGTGATACGCAGGCAGTAGGCCACGATGGAATTGGCCCCGCTGCCCCGGCCCACATGATAAAATCCGCGAGCCATGGAATAGCGGATCACATCCCAGGTGATCAGGAAATAGGAGGAAAAGCCCAGGCGGTGGATGATCTCAAGTTCGTGCTTGATGCGCCTCAGGGCTTCACGGTTATGCCCACCGTAGCGGTAAGCCATGCCTTCCATAGCCAGCTTCTCCAGCAGTGTCTTATCGTCGTGCGGGGTTCCGGTGAAAGTCTTCTTGTTCTTCACTGTAGTAAAGTCGAAATCCATCCAGCAGTCCTTCATAAGACTTTCGGTATTACGAAGGATGGAAGGATGGTCTTCATAGGCACAATGAAGCAGGTCAGGAGGGATGAGCACTTCGCTTTTTCCGGCCAGCTGCGATGGTTTCAGCTGGCTCAGAAGAATATTGTGATCGATGGCCCTGAGGTGACGGTGCAGGGCATGGTCCCCCTCCTTAAGGAAACTTACCGGATGCCTGATAACGAGGCGTTCCGGGACCTTGCTCCACCGGGAAGTGAGGAGCTGATTCACCTCTCCGGGCCGTACACCGATCAGCTCCTGATCGCGCATCTTTGTCCTTCGCTTTTTTCCTTTATTCTCCCAGGGGTTTTCCCGGAAATCATAAATGAACCAGACCTCTTCCATGGGCGGTGCCCGGTGGGGCAGGGGAAGCCCTGTTTCGTTGTGGTAGGACAGGAACTCGTTCAGTGCCTGAAAGCCTTTGGGGTTCCGGGCTATGCCCGTATAGAGATGAAGATCCCCATCCCGGAATTCAATGCCCCCCATGGGATGGATCCCGTGTTTATGGCAGGCCTTCACAAAGGCCACCATCCCTGTGGAGTTATTGATGTCGGTAAGGGCCAGGACCTCAATACCCACCCTGGCTGCTTCCTCCACCATGGTCTCCGGAGCCATGGTCCCGTACCTCAGACTATAATATGAATGACAGTTCAAATACATTTTCACCCCTCCTAAGCCACTAATTACTAATCCCTGAGCACTATCCCCTAAGTACTGTCCCCTGTGTACTGAGCACTATCCCCTGTGTACTGAGTACTGTCCCCTTACCGATACCAATACCTGTACCTCCTGTTTTTAAGCTTATCTACTTCCTGGCGGCTTTCAGGGGAGGGGATGGCCTTTTGCTGCTCATTTTCCGCCTGGCGGGCCTCCAGTTCGCGAAGCTGGATACCACTGGCCCGCTGCAGGGCATCAGCCCCGAAACGTTTGCGCATGCGATCCACAGCCAGGTAAAGGTGGACCATCTCGGAAGTATCTTCAAAGAGGTTCAGTTGCTGGGTGCCGCGGATCAGGCCCGAAAAACGGACCCCTACCAGGCGGATAAGCATGCGGCGCTGGTAGAGGCGGTCGAAGAGCTCCCTGGCCATGGGCATCAACACATGGTCGAAAGATGTATAGGGGACACGTTTTTGCAGGGTGTGGGTATCAAAATTGGAATAGCGGATCTTCACGGTAACAATGGACACCAGTTTTTCCTCCTTGCGCAACTGAAAGGCAAGTTTCTCCACCATGGAAGTCAGGAGGTCCCTCAATCCGGCCACATCCATGGTGTCACGATGAAAGGTCCTTTCGCTCCCGATGGACTTCCTCTCGGAGTACTGGATAACAGGGCTGGGGTCGATGCCATTGGCCTTCTTCCAGATGACCATACCGTTCTTTCCCAAAAGGCTCTCCATCATCTCTATGGGAATCTCTCCCAGGGTACCGATGGTACCAATGCCCATGGAACGTAGCAGATGGAAAGTCTTATTCCCGATCATAGGAATCTTTCGTATGGAGAGGGGGGAGAGAAAAGGTTTTACCCCACTATCCGGGATCTCGATCTCTCCATTGGGTTTGGCTTCTCCCGTGGCAATCTTGGATACGGTCTTGTTAACCGACAATCCACAGGAGATGGGCAAACCGGTCTCTCTCATAATCCGCTGCCGCAATTCGCTGGTCCACTGCATGCATCCAAAGAAGCGGTCCATACCGGTGATGTCCAGGTAGTGTTCATCAATGGAGGCTTTTTCATACACAGGAGCCTGGTCGGCAATGACATCGGTCACCATCCGGGAATACTTGCTGTAGGCATCCATATCCCCCCTGATCACGATGGCTTCACTGCACAGTGATCTGGCCATCTTCATGGGCATGGCCGAATGCACCCCGAACTGCCTGGCCTCGTAACTGCAGCTGGAAACAACACCCCGGTCCGACATACCCCCAATAATCACAGGCTTCCCCTCAAGCTTGCTGTTTCCCAGCCGCTCCACCGATACAAAAAATGTATCCAGATCCATATGTACAACACTTCGTGTTACGCTCACTTCGTTCGTGTTAGTATGCCCGCTGCGCGGGCAGTAAGGGGTAAGGGGTAAATGGTAAGTGATGAAAAAAACTTACCCATTTACTTTTTTACCTATTTACTTTTTCATATATTTGATTAGAATATGATCATAATCATGATTACAATATAATCATATGTTCCATTTAACGCAACAATAAAGAGGGGATTTAACATGTATTTTGATTCGAATATTAAGCTCCTGCGCAAACGCAGGAAACGTACCCAGGATGAAGTGGCTGAACAGCTGAAAATGAAACGTTCCACCCTGAGTGGATACGAGAACAGGGTAGCACAGCCAGGGATAGAGCTGCTGCTGCTTTTTGCGGATTTCTACCAGATTGCGGTGGACACGCTACTAAAGGTGGATCTTTCAAAGCTCAGTGAAACACAACTCCGGCAGCTGGAGCAGGGTGAGGATGTTTTTTTGCGCGGCGGCAATCTGAGGGTGCTGGCATCCACGGTCAACAGTGAAAACCGGGAGAACATCGAACTGGTTCCAATGAAAGCCCAGGCAGGGTATACCAATGGTTTTTCTGACCCGGAATATATCAGTGACCTGCAGGTCTTCCAGCTTCCCTTTCTTTCGGAGGAGAAGAAGTACAGAACTTTCCAGTTGCAGGGCGACTCCATGCTACCCATCCCCGAAAAAGCATGGGTAACCGGTGAATATGTGCTGGACTGGAATACGCTAAAAACAGGGGAAGCCTGTGTGGTACTGACAATCAATGACGGGATTGTTTTCAAGATTATTGAGAACAGGATAGGGGATGAAGGGAAGCTTATACTTTACTCATTAAATCCAATGTATGAACCCTACCAACTCACCGTTGGGGAGATTCGGGAGATCTGGCGATTTGTTCATTTCATAAGCCACGAGATCCCGGAACCGATTATTCCTGAGAACCAGTTGGTGAGAACTGTCGCCACTTTAAAGCAGGACCTGGACCAGTTAAAAATGAATATACAGGGGAAGGAGAGGACTTAATTCAGTCCGAAGTCATTTCCCAGCAGTGTTTCTTGCTCCCGGATCATATTCAGGTAGCGCAGCTGGCTTGACAGGTATTCCTCTTTCCGGGTTACATCCGGCAGGCAGACAAACCTGAATTTATCATCAGAATCGAGGTTCAGGGCTTTTACCACATCCTGCCGGGTAATGTTGGCTTCATCACTTCCTCCAAGAAAAGCACTGTCAAACTTATCAGTATAATCCCTGATCAAAATCTTCAGTTCGTTGCTTTCAA
>JAOZLK010000163.1 GCA_029934875.1 Bacteroidales bacterium
TTCAATGAATCTGCCACGTCAAGGGCTTTCCTCCACACCCGTAGATAGTTTTCCCCAGTATCTTTTCGATATCTTTTTTTGAATATCCCCTGTTGAGTAATTCAGCAACAATAACAGGATAAGCCGAAACGTCCGACACTTTTTCAGGCATTGTAGGGCCAACCCCATCGAAATCAGAACCCAATCCAACATGATTAATACCAGCAAGCTCAACCACATGGTCAATATGATCAACAATGTGTTCTGCCTTGGCAATAATTTTATTATTCTGCCAAAATTCTTGAATGAATTGCATTCCTTCCTCTGATTGGTAGCTTACTCCGGTTGAGTCAAAATAATGGATGAGATAATTTATATTCTTGGAGCAGGTAGAATCGAGGAACATTGAACCAAAGGCGACCATCACTACTCCCTCTTTCTTAGCTATTTCTTTTATCAATTCGTCCGAGAGATTTCGCTCATAACCTGGAGTAAAATGTCTGCAAGAGGAATGAGTTGCAATAATAGGAGCTTTTGATTTTTTCAATACTTGAATAACTGTTTTGTCAGATGAATGAGATATATCGATTAGTATCCCCACTCGATTCATTTCATCAACCACCTTTTCTCCAAAAGGACTGAGTCCCTTCCAGGGACGGTTAGTATCTGCATTGGCATCTCCTATCTGATTGGACCTATTATGACTCAATGTGATATATGTAATACCCAGTTCTTTCAGATAGCTAACATAATTTATATCATTCCCGATAATTGACCCATTTTCAAGGCACAGGGGTATCGATAACAGTCCCTTCTTGAAGTTTCTGCTTATTTCATCCGGAGTGATAGCTTGAGCAAATTTCTCAGGATAGTCTTTAATATATGAATTGACAATGGTGTACAATGAATCAAATGTTTCTCGTCCTTTCTTCAGGTCATATTTGTAATTAACATATAGAACTGAAAGGACTGCATTAAGACCTCCCATCTTGGCTCTTTCATAATCAAATTCTCCCGTGCTATTTTTTTTTGATATGTTTCTTGGATTCAACAGGACACTTTCTGGCCAGTCTATATGTGAATCCAGCAAAAGGAGATCCTGGCAAATCTCCCTGGCCAGTTCCATTCTTTGTTCTTCAGTTAATTCTCTTTTACTGCAAGAAAAAATTAATAAAAGCACTGTAATGAAAATTACTAATTTGGAGATACTTCTCTTCATGGTTTTTAGTTTATCAAATTCTAGACATCATCTAATATACTGATATTAAGTCTATTTAAAAATCATTACGAACTTTGGCTAATAACAATTCGCCAGATCAAATCCAAATCCCTGACAAAAGGTTCGGAAAAAAGTACGGTTGGGGGTACAGAGCCTCTCAGAAATGGGGGGCTTTGTTTTTTTTAATCTCCGCTGGCTTTGTGCTAAAATGATATTAACTTCATAACATCAATGATACAGATAGATAGCAATGGCATAGGAAATGCAGCCCCGCTTAGTGCCTGGGTCTCTGCTATGGAGGATGCCCTGCGGGATACAGCCAATGGCCTGGTAGAGGTTCCACCCCGGAATCATATAGACAGGGGTCCAAACACTTTGCTCCTGATGCCCTGTTTTGGGGAGATATATTTCTCCACCAAGCTTGTCTCGGTCTTTCCTGGTAATTTGCAGATGCAAAAGCCGATGATTTATGGTACAGTGGTCTTGAATGACGGGAAGACCGGAGAAGCCCTTGCTGTTCTTGATGGTGGTAAGCTAACAGCCATGCGGACCGCTGCTGTCGGCTCCGTGGGGATCAAATACCTGGCCCCCGAAAGTGCCGACACTTTGGGAATAATCGGTTTAGGGATTCAGGGCCTTCATCAGGCCTTGTTTGCCTGCGAGATCAGACCCATAAAAGAGTTAAGAATCCTCGATCGTTCCGTGAAGAGCATGGATCTTTTTTCAAAAAGGTTCAGGACTTACTTTAAAAATATTAAAGTTGTTAAATGCAAAACTGCTGAGGAATTATGCCTCTCCTCCTCAATCATCATTACCGCCACCGGATCCAATCAGCCGGTTGTTCCGAAAAAGGGCGAATGGTGGCAGGGGAAAACCCTGATCGGAATAGGTTCTTACAAGCCAGATATGAGGGAGTTTCCCGATGAAGTTCTGCATGATGTCAAGCAGGTTTTTGTGGACACCATGCATGGACTGAAGGAGGCTGGGGATCTGCTGCAGCCCCTTCAGGGTGGCGTCATTCAGAAGGAGCAGGTGATACCTATCTCTGATCTGATATGTGGAAAGGCTCATATAGAGGAGGGGACAAAGTTTTTCAAATCGGTGGGTATGGCTGCCTTTGACCTTTATGGGGCTAAGCTGGTCTATGAAAATCTGACACGAATAGAATCTTGATCTTATGTATCGAAAGCTTAGAAAACTAAAATGGGGGCCTTCTGCTGAGTGGTTGAAAATTTCAAGCATTGATATGCATACCGGAGGAGAACCTTTAAGGATTCTGGTAGATGGATACCCCGAAATTAAAGGAAACACCATCCTTGAAAAACGAAAATATTTTCGGGATAAGCTGGATTATATCCGCATGGGAACCATGTGGGAACCTAGAGGGCATGCAGACATGTATGGGGCCGTAATTACCGAGCCCTGTTCTGAAGGAGCAGATTTCGGATGCTTTTTTCTTCACAATGAAGGATACAGCACCATGTGTGGACATGCCATCATAGCTTTAACAAAGTTTGTGCTGGATTCGAGGTTGATCAAAAGGCGGGGAGAGTGGGTTACCCTTCAAATTGATGCCCCTCCCGGACGAATAGTTGCAAGGGCGAGAAGAGAAGGGGGGGTGGTTAAATATGTGACCTTTACCAATGTGCCTTCATTTGTGCTTCACAAGGACCAGCAGGTGCATGTACCCGGAGTTGGCAGGGTGAGGTATGATGTAGCTTTTGGGGGAGCGTTTTATGCCATTGTATCTGCTGAAAAACTGGGATTATCACTGGAAGCTTTCGAATATGCGACCCTGGTCGATCTTGGAAGGAAGATTAAGCAAAGCGTCATGAATAGCCAGAAGATTGTTCATCCTTTTGAAGAGGAGTTGAGCTTTCTTTACGGAACCATCTTCACGGGGAAGGCTCATCATCCCAACAGGCACAGTCGAAATGTGTGTATTTTTGCCGACGGAGAGCTGGACCGGTCTGCCACAGGTTCCGGTGTAAGTGCAAGGGCTGCACTACATCATTCCCGGGGAGAGATGAGAATGGGAGAAAGGGTGGTGATTGAGAGCATCCTGGGTACCGTCATGGAGGTTGAGGTTTCCGGCATAAGCACCTTTGGACCCCATAAAGCAATTATTCCAAAGGTGACAGGAACGGCCTCGTTTACTGGAAAAAATCAGTTTTGGTTCGATCCTGAGGACCCCTTGAAAGACGGATTCATTTTTCGCTGATTTCCCTCCATCTAACTTTTGCCCGCTCAAGCTGTTCAAGAACATGATGTTATTAATCAGTTCATGGTTTCATGCATCAACACTCTTCGTAATTTTGGATGATTGTATCCATTAAAACCCAGAACCATGCCGAAGATTACGAAAGAAGACGCCCTCAATTATCACAGTAGCGGCCGCCCGGGAAAAATTGAAGTCATCCCCACCAAAGCTCATTCTACCCAAAGAGATCTTTCTCTTGCATACTCTCCCGGAGTAGCGGATCCCTGTCTGGCGATCCAGGACAATGTAGAAGATGCTTTTAAATATACTGCCAAGGGGAATTTGGTAGCTGTTATGTCAAATGGAACGGCTGTCCTTGGTTTGGGTGATATCGGGGCCCTGGCGGGTAAGCCCGTAATGGAAGGAAAAGGATTATTGTTTAAGATTTTTGCCGATGTTGATGTGTTCGACATTGAGATTGACCGGAAGGATGTGGATCAGTTTATCGAAGTGGCAAAAGCGATTTCGCCCACATTTGGGGGGATCAACCTTGAAGATATCAAGGCACCAGAATGTTTTGAAATAGAGGAGAGACTGAAGGAAGAACTCGACATACCGGTATTTCATGATGATCAGCACGGCACGGCAATTATTTCTGCTGCCGGCTTAATCAATGCCCTGGAGTTGGTCAATAAAAAGGTTGAGAATCTGAAGGTTGTTGTAAACGGAGCCGGGGCATCAGCGATCTCCTGTGCAAAGCTTTATATTGCTTTGGGTGTGAGAAGGGAGAATGTGCTGATGTGCGACTCAAAGGGAGTCCTGAATAAGGGCCGCACAGGACTGAATAAATATAAGCAGCAGTTTGTTGCAGAGACCGATGCAGAGACCCTGGCAGATGCATTGAAAGGAGCTGATGTCTTTTTGGGATTATCCGTTGCTGATGTATTAACGGCCGACATGCTCAAATCGATGAAGCCCGATCCCATTGTTTTCGCCATGGCCAATCCCAATCCTGAAATTGCTTATGAAAAAGCTGTTGCTGCCAGGAAGGATATCATATTTGCCACAGGGAGGTCAGATTACCCCAACCAGATTAATAATGTTTTAGGATTTCCCTTCATATTCAGGGGGGCATTGGATGTCCGGGCTAAAAGAATCAACGAAGAGATGAAATTAGCAGCTGTTAAAGCCCTGGCTGAACTCACCAAGGAGGACGTCCCGGAAGTGGTTAATAAGGCCTATAAGGTTGAGAATCTGCATTTCGACAGGAAATATATCATTCCCAAACCCCTTGATCCCAGGTTAATTTACCGTGTTGCTCCTGCTGTAGCGAAAGCCGCCATGGAGACTGGTGTGGCTCAATCGCCCATTAAAGATTGGGATGCCTATGAAGATTATCTCAAGGAGCGTATGGGTATCGAGAACAGACTGATAGATGAAGTCAGGATGAAGGCCCAGCAAAAGCCAAAGAAACTGGTGTTCAGTGAGGCGGCATCTTTCAAGATGCTTAAAGCCATACAGACCGTTGTTCATGAAAACATAGCCATCCCTGTTCTGCTCGGAAACAAGGAGGAGATAAAGGAGATGATAAAGGAACACCACCTTGATCTGGAATCGCTTGAGATTATCGATCAGACTGCTCCAAAAGTGAAGGCTCTCAGGAAGAAGTATGCGACTAAACTTTATCGGTCCCGTCAGCGTAAGGGCATGAGCTACGATGAGGCTCTGAAACAAATGCAACTGCCCAATCAATTTGGGATGATGATGGTTGAAGCAGGAGATGCTGATGCCTTCCTTTCTGGTTTTTCAAGCAAATATGCTGATGTGATCAGGCCTGCCATACAGATTGCCGGAACCAGCACCAATAAGCATGTTTCAGGAATGTATATTGTACATACCAAACGGGGCCCCTACTTCTTTGCTGATACAACCGTTAATATTCAGCCCGATGCACGAACACTGGTCGATACGGCGCTGCTTGTTGCTGAACAGGTGGAGCACTTCAATATTGATCCCGTGATCGCCATTGTTTCCTATTCTAACTTTGGCGCCATCAAGGGTGCAAGTTCCAATCGGGCCCGGGAGGCTGTTGAAATTCTTCATAAAGAGCATCCTGAACTGATGGTAGATGGCGAAATGCAAATGAATTATGCGCTGAATACAGAATTGAGAATGCAGAAGTTCCCTTTTAGTAAACTTGGTAACAGGCGGGTAAACACCATTGTCTTCCCCAATCTTAGTTCCGGAAATATTGCTTACAAAATGATGCAGGAAATCGGGGGTAGCCAGGTTACCGGTCCCATCCTGCTGGGCATCGGAAAACCCATACACATCCTTCAAATGGAGAGTGATGTGAGGGAGATTGTGGATATGGCCGCCTTTGCAGTGGTAGATGCACAATTCAGGGGTTAGAAAAAAAGAGCAAAAAAAAAGTGGCATTACGCCACCCTTTTTGCTAACTAACCTAAAACTATTGTTTGCAGAGTATCCTAACTGTAATCAACCAGGGACTCCATGAGTTTTTTCCTTGTGAAAAAGATCCGGCTTTTAACTGTGCCGATTTTAAGCTCAAGCTCCTCGGCAATCTCCTTGTATTTGAATCCCTCCGTATGCATAAGAAAGGGCACCTTGAGTTCATCCTGAAGCTTGTTGATGTGCTTATTGATCTCCTTCTGCTGCATGCTGGAATCTGGTTTAACATAACTCGATTCCTTTGAGTTATTCAGGTAGTAGAGATCCTGGGTTGTATCAACAATGGTATTTTGCCTTACAGCTTTCCTGTAGTTGTTGATGAAGGTGTTTTTCATTATGGTATAAGCCCAGGCTTCAAAATTTGTAAATTCAATGAATTTGTCTTTAGAAGAGAGAGCTTTTAAATAGGTTTCCTGCAACAGGTCTTTTGCTGATTCGCGGTTCGAGGTAAGACTCATGGCAAATCTTTCCAATCTTCCTTCCATGCTTATTAGTTTGTTGTTGAAGTCCATTGTTGTCATGATATGGTGCTTTATAAGTTTGTCGTCGTTCAATTGTTTAACAAATATATGTTGCAATTAAACACAAGTCAAGGGATAGAATTGCTGATAAGCCTGTAGAATGGGAGAATCCAAATAAGGGGGAAGTCCGAAACCCTTATTAATAAAAGAGTAAGAGGTGTTTTAATCTATGCTATTATAAATTACGAAATTATCCGATTTTGTTGATCAGTGTCCGGGTATTATTAAACATAAACGGATTTAAGCCACTCGGGACAGGAAGCTACAGGTCGTTCAGAAAATCTGTAAGATCCTGAATAGTGTGTAAGGGAAGGTGGTTTTCCGTTAATCCGGCAGGAGGGATCTCAATTAGGCCGGAAAAATAGAGGATTTTTTTATCTGGAAATGCCCCTCCCAGGTCCTTCAGGCAAACCATTGAGTCAAAACCGGAACGGTTTGTGGTGAAAGAGATCATAATATAGTCAAAGTGCATGGCAGCTCCGGTTGCCAGTACATCTGAATAGGGAACGGATTGTCCCAGGTAAATCACTTCATGCTTTGCTTCCTTGAGCAGGTATTGTGCAAAGAGCAGTGCTATTTCATGCCACTCCCCCTCGAGAAGCATCAGCAAAAACTTTTTCCCATTTGGATCAAAGGTATTTGGTAATTTATCGGTGGCTGCAATGATTTTCTGACGGATGAGTGAGGAGACCAAATGCTCCTGTGCAGGATTGACCTTCTCGGATTGCCACAGGATACCTACCTTATGCAGAAAGGGGTAGAGGACTGAGGTAACCGTATCCCTGAATCCTATTTTTGATGTGGATTTTTCAATGATGGAGTTAAGAATGTAGGGATCCAGATCGATCATTGCTACAACAAGGGAATCGATCAGGGTTTCGTGGGAAGAGGTGCTGTCGGTTTCACGCATGATCGCCTCCTTAAGCTCCAGATCGCTCAGATTGGCAATATGAGAGATTTTCATCCCCTGCCTGTTCAATACGGCGACATTGAGAATCTTCTTTAGGTTTGCATCCGTATAGTATCTGATGTTGGTATTGGTCCTGTGGGGCTCAATCAGCCTGTATCGTTTTTCCCATATCCGGATGGTATGGGCCTTGATACCCGAAAGATTCTCTAATTCCCTGATCGAATATACCGCCATCTTTGCCTGCTTCTGCTTATTGAGTAAGCGTATAAACAACCGGGCATGAAGTTTTGTTTAGTTAAGGGCTTGAATAACTAAACAATTATAGTTTTTTAATGACCATCAGTCCATCCCTGATGGGAAGAAGCAGGTTTTCCACCCCTGGATCAAGGGTGACCAGCTGGTTGAACTTTTGGATCGCTGTTGTGGAGCTGTCCTTTTCCTCGTTCCCAAGCACCTTTCCCCCCCAGAGAACGTTATCAGCAAGTATATATCCTCCCTTTGCGACCTTTGGCACAATCATTTCATAATATAAGGGATAGTTCTCCTTGTTGGCATCGATAAATACCAGGTCGAAGGGGCCGGGAAGTTCGGGGATGACCTGCAGGGCATCTCCATTGATCAATTCAATGCTTTCATCCACACCGGCCTTTTTGAAAAAGGTGGACGCCGTTTGTCGAAGTTCATCATTAAGCTCCACTGTGGTGAGTTTTCCGCCCGTTTTAAGGCCTTTTGCCAGGCAAATGGCCGAATAGCCTGTATAAGTTCCCACCTCCAGTATTCTGGATGGAGAAAGAATTTGGCTGAACAGGGTCAGGAATCCCCCCAGAACCCTTCCCGACAGCATTCTTGGATGAACCTCCTTCAGGTAAGTGTGCCTGCTTAGTTCAGCCAGAACAGGATCTTCGTCGGCGGAGTGCTTTTCCAGGTAGCGTTCAAGGATTTCGGGTTGTGAGAATAGTTCCATTATTCGAAAATCAGAAGGTTCAGGTTTTTTGAATTAAGTATTTCGTTGGCACTTTCCC
>JAOZLK010000164.1 GCA_029934875.1 Bacteroidales bacterium
AACAGAAGGGAAAGGCATCTCCCCATCATCGGTCGACAACGCATCGCACCTTCATACCATGCGGCAGTACATCCAGGAAGGTGAGCGTATTCTTTTTGAGACCGTGCTCAGCGTTGAGGAAAGCAATCATGAAGTCCTGGTTCCTGAAGATCAGTCCAACCTTGATACCCTGAATTATCTGAAAGGCAAGAAGGTCGATCATGTAAACAAGATGGCTGAGCTGGGAACCATACTGGCCCACCTGGATGGTAGCGTGCCTAATCTGAGGATCAGCATACCCCGCCTGGACGAATACCACCTGGGAGAACTACTCTATTTCTTCGAAAGCGCCTGTGGAATCAGCGGCTACACGCTGGGGATCAATCCATTTAATCAACCCGGGGTGGAAGCCTATAAAAAAAATATGTTTGCCCTCTTAGGCAAACCCGGGTTTGAAGAGGAAACTGCGCAGATCAAGTCGCGCATATAAACAAAACAAAATACAGGATGTTAGAAGAGGGTGTATCCAATGGATCACCCTCTTTTATTTATGTTTATATGAAGGATTATTTCTCCCGGATCAATCCCACAGTTAAAGGGATATCGCTTGCTTTCATGGCTACCCTGGGAATGGCCAATGTCTACGTGTTCTCCAAAGCGGCCCTACTGGAAGTATCCTATTTTCAATTCCAGTTTTACTGGTTTGGTTTTGCCATAATCTGGATTCTACCTTTCCTTTTCATTACCGGAATAATTAAAAAAATTCCCAAACTCAGCCGCTCCTCAAGAATTACCCTGGTGATTATCGGGATACTGGAACTGGGATCGTCCACCATGATGTTCCTGGCCATTCAACTGGCCGAAAATCCCACCACCATTTCTTTCTTGTCCAACCTCACCCCCATCTTTGTCACCATCCTCGGGATCAGGTTCCTGGATGAGCGTTTTAACGCTGTGGAAGCCATGGGAATTATCCTCACCATTGGGGGAGTCATCCTAATATCATATACGCGTGACACTACCATTGCCGAATTTTTTGGGAAAGGCTCAGGTTGGATCCTGGTTTCCTCCATATTTGCATCGGCGAGTATAATCACAGCAAAAAGCCGGATCAAGGATATTCACCCGGGGATCCTTACCCTGAACCGGGTTATATTCATCTTTATATTTGGAGTAATATCAATAATCATGCGGCAGGAAAGCTTTCATATTCCTGGCAGTGCAGCCATGAACATGGCAATCGGCTCACTTCTGGGCCCCTTCCTAACCGGGTTTGCACAGTACTCTGCTCTGCGATTTATAGAAGCTTCCCGAACCATGATTATCCAGTCAACCAGGAGCCTTTTCGTATTGGTAGGCTCCATGATCTACCTCTCCATACTGCCTGAAATGCTGCAGGTGATAGGAGGAATAATCACCATTGTTGGGGTCATCATCCTTACCTGGGGGAAAATGAGGAACAGGAAAAAGGCAGGAACCTGATTGGCTCCTGCCTAAACTCAACTAAACTTCCAACACCAAACTATCTTACTTTTTACTTTTAGTGCTTGCCTTTTGACTTTCAACTTCGATCTGCCTGTGAGCATTCTGAACAACTTCAGCTCTTTTGGGAAGCTCGATGGTGAGTATCCCGGAATCATGATTAGCCCTGATATTTTCAATATCGATTGTATCGGGTAACTGGAAACTCCTTTTAAAAGTACTGTAGCTAAATTCTTTACGCAGGTATTTTCTTTCTACCTCTTCCTTCTTCTCACTCTGCTTTGTTGAAATGGTGAGAAAATCGCTCTCAAGGTCGATTTTGAAATCTTCCTGGCTAAGACCGGGAGCAGCCACCTCAATGCTGAAGTGCGTTTCATCTTCAATTACGTTTACAGCAGGTGAGGTACTATTCTTCGTGGCAGGTGTGTACCCCTTGAAGAATTTGTCATTAAAAAAATCATCCCAGTTTGCGGGAACAAAATTTCTGTTGATTCTTGCTATCATTTTCTTTCCTCCTATTGATCGGTTATTTTGCTTAAAATTTCGCAATCCATAGGGCAAAGCATATGCCAGTCATGAAACCATGTCATTTTGTCTCGTTTATAAAAAAAATACATGTCATTTTGACATGTATGGATATTTTAACATGCCATTCCGGAAGGTGAATGATGATCAGGGAGTATTCTTCAGCCCTTTGCCACAGCATTTGCCAGCTGCTCTAATCCCTTGCCCAGGACCTCCCTGGTAGTGGCAATATTCATGCGTTGATGATTGGCCCCTCCAGGACCAAACATGGGACCATCATTCATTCCCAGGCCTGCCTCTTCAATAATAAATTGCTTCAATTCCGAATCATCCTTTCCAAGAAATGCAAGATCAATCCAAACCAGGTATGTGGCCTCCAGTGGAGAGACTACAGCCCCGGGAAGGATCTTAGCCATAAACTGAGTCAGCATCTGATAGTTTTGTTCCAGGTAGGAAATCAATTGTCGGAGCCAGTCTTCCCCATGATTATAAGCCGCTTCAAAGGCTACCTGGCCAAAGAGGCATCCTCCACCAACATGCACTGCATCCAGAATGCGCTCATAGCCCTTTTTCAGGCTGGGATTGGTGGCAATTACCACAGATGTATAGAGCCCTGCAAGGTTGAATGTTTTACTTGGAGCCATGCAGGTAAAAGTCAGATCAGCAGCCTCCTTCCCCAGGGATGCAAAAGGAATGTGTTTGTTTCCAAACAGCAGAAGGTCGGAGTGAATTTCATCACTGATCACCAGCACCTGATACTTCACCACAAGGGCAGCAAGTTGTTTAAGCTCCGCCTCCGACCAAACCCTGCCTACCGGATTATGCGGATTGCAAAGGAAGAAAATCTTCACTCCCTTCCTGAACTCCTCCTCCAGGTGATCAAAATCAATCTCATAGCGCCCCTCATGCTCAATCAACTGGTTATAAACCAATTCCCTCTTGTGATTGGTCACCGCCTTAAAAAAGGGGAAATAGACCGGTGGCTGTACCAGGATCCGGTCTCCCGGAGAACTAAACTCCATAACAATCATATTCAAGGCCGGCACGATTCCGGGGCTAAAGCTGAATGCATCGGGATTTACTTCCCAACCATGTCTCCGGCCTATCCAGTTGGCAGCGGCCTCAAAAAATCTTCTTGAACGATAGGTGTATCCATATACAGGGTGAGCAGCACGCTCAGCAATCGCCTCCCGGATAAAGTCAGGAACTTCAAAATCCATATCAGCAACCCACATGGGAAGCAAATCCTCTTTGCCGAAAATTATTCCATTGAGATCGTATTTAACAGAATCGCTGCCTTTGCGCTCAATATACTTATCAAAATCGTATTGCATCATCTTTCTAGTTGTAAAAAGCATCCTTCCCGGGATAATGAAATTCAGTAAGCGCACGCTCTTTTGGAAACAGGAAATAGTCTGCTGTTCCTTCCGAACACAACTTCCCCTCCCCGTCCATCAGCTCCACCTTGATGGTCGCAATGCTCCTTCGCACCTCCACCAGCCTGGCCCGAAGTGAGATCCCCCCACGGGAAATATGTACCGGTTCTTTATACCGGGTATTCAAGCGGAAGGTCACGCCCGATGTATCCAGCTTGACCAGTACCACCCAGCTAGCTATTTCATCGATCATGGTCGCCTGTATTCCTCCATGGAGGATATCATGGAAACCCTCGAAATCATTCCCCGGGGTCCACTTACACAGTATCTCCTCACCATCTTCAAAAAACTCCATCTTCAGTCCGATGGGATTGGTGGGGCTGCATCCAAAACAGTTATAACCCTCTTTAATTGCGTAAGGATTCTTCAGTTTGATCATCTCAATAATTTTTTAAAGTTCCAAAAATACCTAAATCCTTTTAACTTTGAGTAATTCATGGTAAGACCAAAAAAACATCTCGGGCAGCATTTCCTCACCGATCCCTCCATCGCCAGGAGAATTGTAGATTCTTTGAATACGGAACCAGGAGAAGTGGTCATTGAAGTTGGGCCGGGAACCGGCGTATTAACCGAATGGATTCTGGAGAAGGACCTGCACTTTTTTCCCGTGGAAATAGACAGCGAATCGGTGGAGCATTTAATTAGCCGATGGCCCTCACTTGAAGGAACACTTGTTAATGGGGACTTTCTACTATTGGACCTGAGCCAGTTCCCTGGAGACAAACTACACATCCTGGGTAATTTTCCCTACAACATATCAAGCCAGATTTTTTTTAAGGTTCTTGAGAACAGGAAGCGTGTGGAATCGGTGGTTTGCATGCTTCAGAAGGAGGTGGCTGAAAGGATTTGCTCGCCTCATGGATCTAAAAAATACGGAATACTCAGTGTTCTCTTACAGGCTTATTTCAAGGTTGAATACCTCTTCTCTGTAAAACCGGGGTCGTTTCACCCGCCTCCGAAGGTAAACTCCGGGGTTATCCGCCTGGAAAGAAATACCCGAAGTTCGCTGCCCTGTGATGAAGTGCTCTTTCACAGGGTCGTAAAAGCAGTTTTCAATCATCGCAGGAAAATGATCAGAAACTCCATCCAATCTATTTTACTAAATTTGGACCGCCAACACGAATTACTTTCAAAAAGACCTGAACAACTGGATGTTGAACAGTTCATCGAATTAACCAGCTGGGTGGAATCGCAAGACGGATAACATGACCCGCTTAAACCGGAATAGTTATGAGCCAAAAACTTACCCGCGAATATCTGAATGAAATACTTGAGGCCATCAAAATCAGGGATGATGATGCTTCACAGCTCATGCTTGAATCACTTCACCCTGCCGATATTGCGGAGATTTATGATGAACTAAGTATCGAAGAGGCTACCTACCTGTACATGCTGCTCGATCCGGAGAAGGCATCTGATGTATTGGTGGAACTGGAGGAGAATGACCGGGAGAAATTCCTGAATTCCCTCCCTTCTGAAGTAATCGCCAGTCAGTTTATCGATCACATGGAATCGGACGATGCAGCCGATGTGATTGGCGACCTTGATGAAGAGAAAAAACAGGAGGTCCTGCTCCATATCGATGACGTGGAACAGGCCGGAGATATTGTAGACCTGCTTGGCTATAATGAGGATACTGCCGGGGGACTAATGGCCAAGGAGTTGATTCGTGTCAACGAAAACTGGGGTGTTGCTACCTGCATCAGGGAAATGCGGAAACAGGCTGAGGACCTGGATGAAATCTACTACATATACGTAGTGAACAACGAAAATCTACTGATTGGAATCCTCTCACTCAAGGCCCTGCTCCTGGCAAGCGCCTCCACCAAGGTGCATGACATTTACAGCGATGACATCCGGTCTGTGCAGACAGAGGCCAGTTCAGAAGCAGTTGCTCAAATCATGGAGAAGTATGACCTGGTTGTACTCCCGGTAACTGACTCAATCGGAAGGCTTGTGGGGAGAATCACAATCGATGATGTGGTTGATGTCATCCGGGAAGAGGCAGAAAGGGACTACCAGCTCGCATCTGGTATTACGGCAGATGTGGAAACCACCGACTCGCCTGCAAGGCTCTCCAGGGCCAGGCTTCCATGGCTGATCATAGGGCTCCTGGGGGGAATTATCGTGGCGGCGGTTATTGGCCGCTTCGAAAATGACATCCAGATTAATCCAGAAATGGCATTCTTCATCCCCTTGATTGCTGCCATGGCGGGAAATGTGGGTATACAATCCTCGGCAATCATTGTCCAGGGCATTGCAAGTAACAGCCTTGGCCTGGAAAGTACCGCAAAGAAACTGAGCAAAGAGTTCCTTGTTGCCCTGCTCAATGGGCTGATCCTTTCCGGTTTACTATTTCTTTACAATTTTTTCTTCAGCGATAACCTGGCTCTCACCTTCACGGTGAGCGCATCACTTTTTGTGGTAATCATCTTTGCGGCCCTGTTTGGCACCTTGATTCCCCTTTTGCTGAACCGCGTAAAGATAGACCCGGCCCTGGCTACAGGGCCCTTTATCACCACCATGAACGATATCATGGGGCTGTTTATCTATTTCCTGATGGGTAGAATTCTGTACGGAATATTCATTTGAAAGGAATCAGAAGGTGGTATTAATGGCCACAACCGGATTCATCCGGGCCCCCTGCCATGCAGGGAATATCCCGCTGACCAGCCCGATAACACTTGAGATTATAATACCCACCATAATATTATGCAGGGTCAGATACATTGAAAAATCGCTTGATAGCGATATGGCGGCAGAACCCAGGAATACAATCATCAGGCCGATGGCACCGCCTGCAATGGACAGCATCAGGGATTCAAAAAGAAACTGAAGAAGAATAAAATATTTTTTGGCCCCAAGAGCCTTCTGAATCCCGATGATATGGGTTCGCTCCTTTACCGAAACAAACATGATATTAGCGATTCCGAATCCGCCGACAATGATTGAAAAAACTCCTATCAGACTACCCGCAATTTTCAACACTGAAAACAGTTGATCCAGCTGATTGTTGATCAGGCTGGTCTGGTTCAATGCAAAACTATCCTCTTCGGAAGGCTTAATCCTTCTGTGGGCCCGGAGTAGCTGCCTGATCTCAAAGGTAAGCTCTTCAACTCCCACACTCTTCTTTGCCTGAACCCAGATGGACGGACTCGCCCATTCGCGCCTGACATCCACAAATCCCCTGTAATATTGAAGGGGGAGGATGGCAACCTCATCAAGGATGAAAGTATCGAAAGTGCCCTTCCCTTCCTTCTCCAGCACACCAATTACTATTACCTTTCGCCCCATCAGCTGGATATATTTTCCAATGGGATTGGCTCCTTCAAAAAGCTCTGTGGCAATTTTACTGCCCAGAACCACTACGTTACGGCCTGTTTTGGCCTCCACATGATTAAAATACCTTCCTCTTTGCAACTCAAAAGAACGAATATCCTGGAAACCGTTGGAAACCCCGAAAATATCAGCCCTGTCAACATTATTATTCTTGTATTCAATCCTTCTCCCCACCGCCGAAATAAAACATATGTGCTCAGCGCTTTTGCTTTTGGCCTTGATGTAATCGAACTCGTCCAGGGTGGCAACCGGTCGGTTCATATACTTCCACCAGGGGTAATCCTGTCCATCTTCAGAAGTCCAGGGCCATTTCTCAATATAGATTACATCACTCCCAAGGCTGTTGAGGCTCTCACGGATGTTCGTCTCAAGCGAATCCACAACCGTATATACAGCAATAATGGCAAATATTCCAATGGTAATTCCAAGGAGAGAAAGGGAGGCACGAAGCCTGTTTGTAGTAACTGCTTGCACAGCCATAATCAGACTTTCCCACACCAGTCGAATCAATTGCATCCCTTTATTAATAATTTGTTGCTAATCCGCTTCATAATCTCAGCGGAAACCACTTCTTTTGCAAAGAAGTTAAAGTTAATAAGATTGTTTTAATTATATGCAATGACTACTCCTAAACAGATTTCAAGCGCACTCATCTCGGTTTATTCAAAAGAAGGACTGGACAGAATCGTAAAAAAACTCGACGAACTTGGTGTAAAGCTCTATTCAACAGGGGGTACCTATAGTTTCATCGAGGGACTTGGGGTCGGGGTAAATGCTGTGGAGGAGTTAACATCCTACCCCTCCATCCTGGGTGGACGCGTTAAAACCCTACATCCAAAAGTTTTCGGGGGCATCCTGGGCCGCAGGGAAAACCAGGGAGACCTTGACCAACTGGCAGAATATGAGATTCCCGAGATCGACCTGGTCATTGTGGATCTTTATCCATTTGAGGATACCGTGGCCTCCGGAGCAGCCGATCAGGATATTATTGAGAAAATTGATATTGGTGGTATTTCATTGATCAGGGCTGCTGCGAAAAACCATAAAGATGTCCTGGTTGTCGCATCCATGGATCAGTATGAGCCGCTGCTGGATATACTGGTCTCGGGCGAGGGTTCGAGCACTGCTGACCAGAGAAGAGCTTTTGCCAGCGAGGCTTTTAACGTCTCCAGCCACTATGACGCAGAAATATTCTCCTATTTTGACAGGGACAAGGGGTCTGCACTGAAGCTAAGTAAATCAAATGGTCGAACACTCAGGTATGGAGAGAATCCACATCAGACAGGTAAATTTTTCGGGAACCTTGAGGAGATTCTTGAACAAAAGCATGGTAAGGAAATTTCCTATAACAACCTGCTGGATATTGATGCTGCCGTTTGTTTGATTGACGATTTTGAAGATACCACTTTCGCGGTCATGAAGCACAATAATGCCTGCGGGATTGCTTCCAGGGAGAAACTGCTTGATGCCTGGAATGATGCACTTGCAGGCGACCCGATTTCGGCATTTGGCGGTGTGCTCATTTCCAACAGAACCATCGATGCAGCTACCGCCGAAG
>JAOZLK010000165.1 GCA_029934875.1 Bacteroidales bacterium
TTGCAGAAGAGGTTGTTCAGGATGTATTCTATAATGTGTGGAAGAACAGGGATTCGATCAGGATTACCCAGAGCTGGAAGGCCTATCTCTACAGGTCGGTGTATAACAATTCAATGATGCATCTCAGAAAGATGCGCAGGGAATTCAGCCTTGAGGAGGGGCTGTTTCCCGAAAGGGATGGAGGTGCTCCCGACCCCATACAGGAGCTTGAGTACCAGGAAATTTCGACAGTGATTTCCGATACAATCGGGCACTTACCAGAAAGAACCCGGGAAATATTCCTCCTCAACAGACAGGAGGGATTGAAATACAGGGAAATTGCCGAGCGGCTCTCCATTTCGGTAAAGACAGTTGAAGCCCATATGGGAAAGGCCCTTTCTGCCTTAAGAGGAAGCGTTGAAAAACATGAAGACCAATAGATTGCCATAAAGAAAAAAAAATTGAAACAAATGGAAAAGAGCTGGACACATAGAAACGATCAGGCCTCACCAGGTGATGTTGATCCCAGGAAGGCCTGGAAAAAACTTCACCGGCAGCTGGAGGCCGATGGTTTGCTTGAAGACACGCACTCCCCGGGTGAGAAGCGAAGCTTCACCCCTGTCCTGAAGATTGCGGCATCCATACTGGTACTTCTTGCAATTGGAGTACCAACACTGTGGTATGGATTAAGCCGCAACAGTAACAGTTCCGAGGAGCTATTGCAATTCTCCGAAAAGGGAGTGAAAACCGTTGACCTTCCTGATGGAAGCCGGGTCTTCCTCAACGAAGGATCGAAAATTACTTATCCTGAAACTTTTAAGCAGGATAGAGCTGTAAAGCTGGATGGAGAGGCCTTTTTCGAAGTAATGTCCGATCCGGTCAACCCCTTTACAGTGCGGTCAGGCCAGGTGATGGTCTCGGTACTTGGGACCTCCTTCAATGTAAAAGAGGCTGAAGATATAAACAATGTTGAAGTTTATGTGGAGACAGGGAAAGTCAGAATGTCAATGGAAAATCAGGATGAGTTTATTACACTTGAACCGGGTGATATGGGTCTGGCTGACGCCTCGAGACTTTCCCACTCGGAACAATCTGATCCCAATTATATCTCATGGAAAACAAAAGATTTTAAATTTGTAGACGAAGAGCTTGGTAAAGTCCTGCGTGAACTTGAAGAATCCTACCACGTGACGATTCGTGCCGAAGGAGTCAGCTTGAACGAATTAAGGATCACCTCCACCTACAAGGAGCAGTCCATCGATTCAATCCTGGAAACCATTGGCGCTGCATTTGGTCTGAATATTCAGAAAAAGGAGGATCTTTACTACCTGAACCCTTAAAAGCTGCCCATGAGGCGTCGACTGGTACTTCTTTTTCCGATTTTGATCCTGCTGGTCCACACAAGCATTTCAGGACAGGAAGCCCTTTCAGATCTGCGCATTACCCTCGACTCAAAAAACCGGACAATCAACCAGGTTCTGGATGAAATAACCCTCCAGACCGGCTATTATTTCACTTACAATGCTGCTCTGATTTCAGGCAAGGACAAAGTCCGGGTCGAATTTAACAAACTGAGCCTTGAGGATGCCCTTGATCAACTACTCCAGGATCCGGACTTCGACTACAAAGTGATCGGACGAAACGTAGTCATTTATAAGAAAAATGCTCAGGCCGCAGCTCCGCTTTCAGAGGAGATTGACCGCACTATAGTAAGGGGAAAGGTAGTTAACAGGCGTTCTGGTAAGGGACTCTCTTATGCCACCATTGCCCTTTACGGCCATGCTCTTGGATCCATAACAAATGAGACAGGCGTCTTTTCCTTCAAATTGCCTCCCGACATTAGAGACCCGATCCTTGTGGTTTCCTTCATGGGTTACAAGAATCTCCTCTACCCGGTCTCTTACCCGGTAGAGGGAGAACTGACCATCAGGCTTGAACGGGAAACAATTCCTCTCCAGGAGGTAATCATCAGGTATGCCGATCCGGTTAAAATACTGAGTGAGGCTATCCGCCGCATTCCTGAAAACTACATGCAGGAACATTCTGAAATGACTGCCTATTACAGGGAGTCGGTGAAAAAGAACGATCATTGCATGCTCTTTTCAGAAGCAGTGCTTGATGTGGCCAAGGGACCTTATTCAAAGATCTCATCCAGCGACCAGGTGAGCATTCACAAAGCAAGGAAGATTTCAGACCTCACCAACGAGGACACGGTAATCATTAAGCTTCGTTCCGGAATCGATGCCTCGCTGACCCTGGATGTGATAAAAAACAAACCCGATTTCCTCCTGGAGGATTTTCAAGAGTATTACGACCTGGATTTCAGCGATATGATGACCTATGGTGAGCGACTGGTCTATGTAATCAGTTTCCGCCAGAAAAGTCATATTACCCATCTGATGTTCAGAGGCAGCATATACATAGATCAGGAGAACCTGGCCATCCTGGCTGTGGATTTTGAATTCAATCCAGAGCTGATCCACCAGGAGCCTGGAATTTTCCTGGTAAGCAGTTCACCCCGCATTCGTGTCCGACCAATCATGGCCAGCTATCATGTGGACTACCGGCCCCTGGATGGTAAATTACATGTGAGCCAGGTAAGGGCTGAAGTGGAAATGAAGATCCGAAAACGACGACGATGGATAGGAGAAAAATATCGCATTGCCATTGAGATGGCCATCACCGATGTGGTACCTGGCGAACGCGTCCGGATCACTCCCTCGCAACGGCTTCGACCCAATACCATACTTTCCGACCAACCCTTCCAGTTCGATCCCTTTTTCTGGGGCATCTACAATACAATCGAACCTGAAGCAACACTGCAGGAATCCCTGCAAAAAATTGAACATAGCATCCAGGAGATAGATCAGCAGGAAACTGGTAAATAAATCCGAATCAATATTACTATCTTGTTGGGTAAATCGCATAGTGTAAAATGAAGAGAGATGAGTTTATTTTTGGCGTAAACACCCTTGTGGGATGTAAATATTCGATTCTTAAAAACCTGGAGAGAAATTACCGGGTAGAAAAGAAATATCGAAAAATATTCCGACGGTCGAAATATATCAGCCTGATTACCACCGCCCTGTCCTATATTGACAATATAAAGTATAAATCCCTGTCCAGGAACCTCGAAATAAAGAAGGACCCTATTTATATCCTGGGCCACTGGAGATCTGGAACAACCCTTTTGCACAACCTTCTCTGCTGTCACAAAAATATTTCCTACCCCACGACCTATCATGCAGTTTTCCCAAATAACCTGTTCTTTCTGAGGTGGCTGATCAAGGGAGTCATGCAAATCGTCATGCCTAATAAAAGATTGGTGGACCGCGTGGAAATGCACGTTGATTTTCCCCAGGAGGAAGATTTTGGGCTGGGACACGAAGCTGGTTTTAGTTTTTATTACTGGTTCCATTTTCCCAATGACTACCAGAGAATTACCGATGAATACCTGAGCCTTTCCCCGGAGGATGAGCAGAAAGTTCAGGAATACAAGGATGCGTACAGGAGATTTATAAAACGAGCCCTGCTCAATGTGGTTGGAGAACAATACATTGCAAAGAATCCCCCCAACATGGCCAGGCTTCCTTTTTTACTTGACCTGTTTCCGGAGAGTCGCTTTGTTTACATTGAAAGGAATCCTTACGAGGTGCTGATGTCAACCTTCAGATTTCACAAGGGCTTTCTAAGAACACTCCAACTTCAGGATGTTGATGATGAGGTACTCTGGAAATTTATTTTTCAAACCTATATCCTGATGTATAAGAAGTACAGGAATGACAAGCATTTAATCCCTTCGGGAAACCTGGTCGAACTTAAATATGAGGATCTTATCAGGGATCCGGGAAATATCTTCACATCTCTGCATAAGGGCATACTTTCAGACCTGGAACCCGACCAGGAGAAATTGGATGGAATCCTTCAGAAACATCAGAAACATGCTGCCAATCCCTATAATTTCGAAAAAGAATACATCCAACGTGTGAACTCCGAATTGGGCAGCATTATTGAAGAGCAGGGCTACAAAATTCTCGATTAAAAAATTAGTCATTCCCTTACCTTCATTCATCACTTCTTTCTGCGGATTGCTCCTATGTAAAAGGACCAGGATTTTCACCCAAAGAAGTACTCCCCCCCCATAGAGCCTGTTGGTCAAGCTTATTTAGTTCCAATCAAAATAAGCTTGTGGTGCTATCATAAGCAGCGTACCTTGCCTTCCTGATTAAATATTAAAGCCATGAAAAAATCTTTACTTTTCATTATTGTGATCCTGACAGGATATATAAGTACTGCCCAGGATTGCGGATCCTACATTGAATTACTCGGATCTGGCATTTCAGGCCAAAATGCGGCTACCATCCTGATTGAAGACCTCGACCAGGTTGACTCCATAATGGCCGAGGTCATCTATAAATCCACTACCACACCCACCCAGGTGAGGTTCTGGTCAGTAAGCGAGGAAATTTTTACTGAACCCGTGGATGTGCCCATAAGCGGGTTCCAGGGTGAGGGAGTGATTACATCTGTGTTCAGGGCTACTTTCATAGAGCCAGCTACTGAAATAAACCTTGATATACTTCAAAATAGTACTGAGTTCTATTCTATGGCTGTTTACGTCTACCGTAAGAATGGCCATACAGTCTCATATATGGAAGGTGAACTTTATCATGTATATCAGAATGAAGATGCACCCCTGGTGACGAATATCCCGGTACAGAAATCGGATCACCCAAGAGATATCACGCTCAGGTTTGGGATATCAGAACTAAACCAGGATGAAAGGTGGGCAGAGTTTATCTTTGAAGCCAATGGTGAGATTAAAAGCATGGAAATCTGGGAATGGGATTCCCCGGAAGGAGAAACAGATAGCTATACCATCAGGGAAGTGAAGTTTCCCGATGTAGATGGTGAAGTAGATCAAATTATAATGACAATGCTGTCAGAAAACCATGAAACGGATGCGCTGAAGGGAGATTCCTATATAGCCGGTGTGGTCCTGGTGGACATTCCCTGCGAGTATGAAGAGTCGGAAGCATATTGCTCCTATACCCAGGGCTATTATGGCAATGAAGGAGGAAAAACCTGTATAGGTGAAAGTACAAGGGAATTGCTTAACAAGCTGTTGATGGAGGATCTTATCCTTGGGGATGGTGATTATACCTTTACCATTCCTGCTGGTGGCGCAGATTGCGTACTGGACATACTTCCCGGCGGAGGCCCTTCAAAGGCACTTTCCGGGGCATATGGCTGTGACAATCTGGGTGACATAGCTAGCAAAAAGGGAAGACTTAAGAATACCCTCCTTGCCCAGGGAATCACCCTTGCCCTGAACCTGAGAAACAGTCCTAATCTGATGTCGTTTCCAGTAGATGGCATGGACTTTGAAACCCGGGAGACCGAAGACTGTAGCAATCCCGACGCCGAAGGAATACATGGCACAGAGCGGTCTCATGCTTTTGGAATGGACGTGGTTGACTACCTTGGAGTTGATGCGACCATTAGCGATTTGCTTGATCTTGTGAACAGTGCACTTGCCGGAAATGATATCACTCCCCTCAGCCTGAGCAATGTGGCCGATGCAGCCGCCATGGTAAATGAAGCTTTTGATGAGTGCGTACTCGTAATATACCCCGTGGAAACAGACCCTGATGATGGCGATGATGGTGAAGAAGGTGAAGAAGGTGAGTATGATGCCAACGGTGACCTAAAAGGCACGACAGGAGTCTCAGATGCCAGTTTTGAGGAGGCCCTTAAACTATATCCCAATCCAACAAGGAACCTGATTACCATTCAGACCCAGGAAAGCGGAAGCTACTACATTGAGATAAGCACCCTTAATGGACAGGTCATACATAAAAATGAATTTTCCGGAGCTTCATACCAGGCCGACCTTTCCTCCCTGGAGAATGGAGTATATTTCTTGAAAATCAAATCTGAAACCCAGCTTAGTACAAGGAAAATAGTAAAGCACTAGGAAACCCTGTTGACAATACAAAGTAGATTGAGTCCCTGCCCTTGCTTGGTCAGGGACTTTCTCTTTTTGGGATTGGAGCAGAACTGTATTACCTTTGCACCTTCATTGAAATCCCATGGAAAAGGATCTGGATAAATTGATAGAAGAACTGGCTGAGGAAAAGCTGAAAGGGTACAGTTATAGTGAGATCCGGGCAGAACTGAAAGAGTCTGGTATGTCGCCAGAAGAAATTAGCAAGCTGATCATAAAGGTTGATGAGAAGGTTCTTGCTGAAACTGTTTCCAAAGCGCAACCTGATAAAGCACAGCAATGGTACAGGGCGGGACTAATCCTGGCAGTGATAGGACTTGCCCTTAGCATTGCGTTTAATGCCGGCATTATATTACAAAACCTCCCCCCACTTGCCGTTTATGCCCCTTTCCTGGCAGGGATTCTCCTGATGTTCTACGGAAAAATGCTGCAGCGCAGGAAACCAGATACTGAACCCAAAGGCCCCAGCCCCATTCGTAAGAAAAGGCCATATAAATAATACAGTAATAATGCAAGAAGAAATTGTAAAGAAGCGTTTCCCCTTTTTTGAGTCGGGTCTGAGGGATGCTATATTGAATGAAGGAACCTACCGGGAATTTGATGCCGGGGAGGAGCTGATCCGGGAGGATCAGTTTATCAGGTCTTTCCCCATTGTAATCTCCGGAGTGATAAAAGTTTGCCGGACCGACGAGGCGGGGAATGAATTACTCCTATATTATTTGCGTCCGGGAGAAGTTTGCACCGTATCTCTGATTTGCTGCATGGATCGAACCCGTAGTCGTGTGAAGGCGATTACCGAGGAGGCTACAATGGCCATCCTGATTCCGGTGGAACTCCTGGACAACTGGATGACTCAATACCAGACCTGGAAGGAGTATGTGATGAGGTCCATACAAAAGCGCTTTGACGAATTGCTGAATGCTCTGGACAGCATCGCCTTTCTGAAAATGGATGAACGGCTTGAGAAATTTTTCAGAGACCGCTTCCATACTACCGGATCAACACAGTTTGAAGGCTCTCACCAGGATGTGGCCCAGGCAATGAACAGCTCACGTGAGGTAATTTCCCGCCTGTTAAAACAAATGGAAAAACGAGGTATGGTAGTTCTCTCCCGCGGACGAATCGATTACGCTCCTCTATGTGACTAAAGTTACTGTCAGTCTCCTTTCCGATCGTTTACTTTGCACCATCAAATTAAAGCAAATGAAAACAGTCCCGGTAGAATCGTATGCAATGTTGACCAGCCTTGTATCCCAAACAAAGCGATCCTTCCTTCTTCTTTATAAAGGAGGGGCTGAACAAAGCGACTGCGCGCTTACCCGCATTAAAAATCTGGCCCGGGAAGAGGAGATAAACGTTTTTACAGCGGATGTATCCAATGTAAAAGACATTCATGGAGAACTGGGTGTGGATACGGCTCCCAGCCTGGTGATATTAAGCGATAATAAAGTGATCAATATTATCAAGGGTTGCCAGACCGAAGCATCCTACGATTCCATTCTTTCGGGCAGGGAGATGGGTGTCACTGCAAAGGGTGAGGGAAAGGCAAAACGTGTAACCGTTTACTCCACTCCCACATGCTCATGGTGCACCACGCTTAAGACTTACCTGGATCAGCATCATGTGTCCTACAGCGAGGTCAACGTGGCCTCAGACACATCTGCAGCCGAAGCTATGGTCAAAAAGAGTGGACAACAAGGGGTGCCGCAAACAGAAATTAACGGACAGATGATTGTGGGATTTGACAAGCCCAGGATCAATCAGCTCCTGGAGATAAAATGAGTTCGACTCATATAGTAAACCTAAAAACAATTAAAAATGAAAGAGTTACAGCCAATCAACCAACATGTGCTTCTTGAAGTAGAAGCAAGCGAAGAGAAAACCGCTTCAGGTATTATCATACCCGATACCGCACAACAGAAACCTACATTTGCAAAAGTACTGGCATTGAGTGGGATCGAAGATCCTGAGATTTCAGTGGGCGATGTGGTCTTCTATAAGAATTTTTCAGGAACAGAACTGGAATTCGAAGGTAAAGACTATTTGATGATGCCTTATGCGGACATTCTGGGTCGCATGGTTGAAACAGACAAAATCTAAACCAGGTTAGTCTGGCCAGGGACGATTTCATCATTATCATAATCTTTAGGTTTCTGCCTGAAGGGCTGTTGCTCGACACAACAGCCCTTCTTTTTTTTGGCTATATTTGGCCCCTGAAAAACTCATAAATCATTTACCGTGAAAAACTTCATTATACCTTTAGTAGCAATAGTCATCCTGTTTTCGGGATGCCAAACGAATAAACAATCTTCCATGAATCCTTT
>JAOZLK010000166.1 GCA_029934875.1 Bacteroidales bacterium
TGTTCAACTGCTGTCTCTGGCCTGCCGGAAAAACCATTACTGGCTAATTTTACCTGGTCTCCCGACCAGAAGAAAATGGCTTTTACCCATACCACCACCACGGGTGTTGAGGCCTGGCTTCTGAATATTGCAAGTGCCGAAGCCACCAAATTAACTGAAGCCATAGTCAATGCCAATACCGGCGATGTGTTTAACTGGTTCCAGGGTAGCGATGCCATCCTGCTGAAGAGGCTCTCACCGGAACGCAAGCCCCTGATTGATGTGGCTCATGCAGTTCCTTCAGGTCCCACCATATCGGTGGCCGATGGAAAGAAAGCTCAAAACAGGACCTACCAGGACCTGCTTCAGAATAAAAACGACGAGCACAATTTTGAGCAGCTGGTACTTTCCGAAATTGTGAAGGTAAGCCTTGATGGATCCATGGATATGTGGCTCATGAGCGACATGTACTCCAAAATATCTGTCTCTCCCGACGGATACTTTGTGATGGTCACCACCATCGAAAAACCCTTCTCCTACCTGGTACCCTACAGCAGGTTCCCATCAAAAAGTACCATCTATAACCAACACGCCGAAGAGGTGGAGATTGTACTCCAGGTACCGCTTATTGAGGATCTTCCACAGGGATTCATGGCCGTAAGGAAGGGCCGTAGGTCCTTTAGCTGGCGAAGTGACAAACCGGCTTCCCTGGTTTTTGCCCAGGCGCTTGACGAAGGTGACCCTGAGAACGAAACAAACTTCCGGGATGAAGTATTTCAACTGGATCCCCCCTTCAATGGTACACCTCTACCTCTTATAAAAACCATCAACCGCTATGCTGGCATACAATGGGGTAATGATGAAGTCGCCATTGCTACTGACTACTGGTGGAACAGCCGGAATACCAAAGTCTATCTTTTCAATCCCTCGGACCCGGGCCAGGAAGCTGAAATTTTATTTGACCTGAACTCCCAGGACCGCTACAGCGATCCCGGGAACCTTGTTACAGAAAGGAACCACTGGGGAAGATCCGTGATCAGCCTGGACAAAGATCATGCCTTCCTGCTTGGAGACGGCTTCAGCAAGGAGGGCCAGTTTCCCTTTCTTGATCAGTACAACCTTAAAAGCAAAGAAACCAACCGCCTGTATCAATCGGAGTATACCGACAAGCTTGAGAACCTGAGTGATTATGATGCAAAGAAAAAACTCTTGCTGGTGCGCATCGAATCCCCCACCGAATATCCCAACTATTACTTCCGGGATATGAAGAAGAAAAAACTCAAACAGATCACTGCTTTTGAAAATCCCTTTAAGAGCATCCAGGATGTGCATAAGGAAGTCATCACCTACAAACGGGACGACGGGCTTGAACTATCCGGGACACTCTATCTGCCTGTGGGTTATGATATGGCTAAGAAGGAGAAAGCGCCCATGATCCTCTGGGCCTACCCTCGTGAATTCAAGGATAAATCCAGTGCGGGCCAGAACACCTCAAATTCAAACAGGTTTACTTACCCTTATTATGGTTCAGCCATTTACTGGGTGGCAAAAGGCTATGTTATTTTGGATGGTGCAGCCTTCCCAATTGTGGGTGAAGGAGATGAAGAACCCAATGACACTTTCAGGAAACAACTGGTGGCCAATGCAAAGGCTGCCATCGATGCAGTAGACTCACTGGGATATATCGATCGCAACAAGGTGGCCGTAGGAGGGCACAGTTATGGAGCCTTTATGGTGGCCAACCTCCTCTCCCATTCTGACCTTTTTGCCGCAGGAATAGCGCGCAGTGGCGCATATAACAGAACCCTGACTCCTTTCGGATTCCAGAGCGAGGAACGCAACTATTGGGAAGCTCCAAACATCTATTATGAGATGTCACCCTTCATGCACTCCGAGAAAATGAAAACTCCACTCCTGCTGATCCATGGGGAAGCCGACAATAACTCGGGTACCTATCCCCTGCAGAGCACACGCTATTTCAACGCCCTCAAGGGCTTGGGTTCAACCGTCCGCCTGGTAATGCTTCCCAAGGAGAGTCACGGCTACGCAGCCAGGGAGAGCATTCTGCACATGTTATGGGAGCAGGACCAGTGGCTGGAAAAATATGTGAAATAAATGCATTGATAAATATCTAAATTCAATGGCCAGGTCTGTTAAATATTTCTTGCTGGGATTGATGGTGGTGACTTTTAGCAGCTGTCATAAGACAAAGGAATTGTACAGTGTTGCCGGGGAGCCCTGGCCGGAATCTTTCGGAAACCACAGGGCCGTACTTGAAGTCGAGAAAGATGCTGATGCCGTACGGCTTGACCTGCCCTGGCGCAGACACGACCGGGACCCACAGAAAAGAAGACTCCTACTCATATCGGCAAATACCGGTGACACCATACCCAATATTCACAGGATCAGGATAGATGCTGAAAAATGCGAGCTTCTGGCTGGGCCCGTGAAAGCTGGTTCTTATCACTTCTATTACCTTCCCTTCGAGGTCCAGGAAGGATATGGCTTCTATAACAAGGGCTACCTCGGGATCGAGGATCCCGCTGACAACTCATGGTTGGAGGCCATCAAGCAGGAAGATGTCTCTGATGCAGAGCTCCGGGGCTTTGAATCAAGAACAGCCCTGGATAATTTCTACCCCATGGAGATCATCCCTTTTTCATCCGAGAAAAAGTCCTTCCTGGAGGAGCATCCGGATCCCTTCCTTCTTTTCACTGAGGATCGCCAGTACCCAATCCGCATGTGGAATGAGCTCCCCCTGCGCTGGTTGGAAAATCCTAAGCTAAATCACTTTGAAGGCTCAGCTCTCAGAAACGAGTACTATGTATTCCAGGTGGGGCTCTACGCAAACGGAACAGAGCTGAAAAATATCGAGGTCACCTTTTCCGGGATGAAGGGTCCCGGCGAATTCCGGCTGGAAGCAGAACAATTCACCTGTTTCAACACCGAAGGAATCGACACTTATGGCAAGCCATTTAAAAAGGAACTTGAGGTTTGGGAAGACAGGGTGCAGGCACTATGGATGGGCGTTGATATTCCGGAAGATATCAGGCCCGGGCGCTATCAGGGGACGATTCTTATCGGGCCAGCGAATGGCAGTAAGCAAGAGGTCAGTGTAGAACTGAAGATTGGCCGCAAAGTACTTGCTGATCGCGGGGACAGTGAGCCCTGGAGGCATTCAAGGCTTAGATGGCTCAATTCCAGGGCAGGTTTAAGCGAGAAAGCTCTTGCTCCCTATACAGCAATTGAGCAAAAAAATGACAGTATTTATAAGATCTCAGGGAAGCAGATCACATTTAGCAAAAGGGGGCTTCCTCAATCCATCCTCGCGGGGAAGACTGAAATCCTGAAGTCTCCGATTAGCTTCCGCATCCTCGACAGGCAGGGAGAAATTCTTTTTGATCTTACTGAATTTCAATCGCCCTATAAGAGGGATGGAATACTGAGAAGCCAATGGAAGCAGGAAGCGGATAAGATCAGGCTTTCCGGTGAAGGGACGCTGGAATCGGATGGCTACCTCCGTTACACTTTCAGCCTGGAAGCAAAAAAGGATATTGAAGTGGAAGACATATCCCTCGTGCTTCCATTCCGAAAGGAAGTTGCAGCTTATATGATGGGAATGGGGCTCCCGGGATGCGCAGTCCCCGAGAGTCACCGGGCAAAGTGGGGCGGACCGGAAGACAGTTTCTGGATCGGAAATACCCGGGGCGGAATATGGGTCGAACTCCGGGGAAGTTCTTACCATGGTCCCCTCTTAAACCTGTACAATCCGGAAGCTCCGGAAAGCTGGAATAATCATGGACTGGGTGGATTTTCCATTGAATGCTCTGAGGATGAAGTCCTGGCGAGTGTAAACAGCGGCAAACAAGTATTAAAAGCAGGAGAAGTCAGGGTCTTTGAATTTGCCCTCCTGCTCACCCCGGTGAAAGCCATTAATACCAGTTCACAGTTTCTGGATCGCTACTACCATAACTCGGGTCAGCCTGACCCCGAACCTGGAGATCTGGATGCAGGGGTTAAAATTGTAAACCTTCATCATGCCAATGCCTTTAATCCCTTTATCAATTACCCCTTTCTGGCTGTAGATGTAATGAAACCCTTTGTAAAGCGGAACCAGGATAAAGGGATGAAGGTTAAAATTTACTATACCATCCGGGAACTATCCAATCATATCCCCGAACTCTGGGCACTCAGAAGCCTGCAGGATGAAATTTTTGACTATGGACCGGGAGGAGGGTATCCCTGGCTGAGGGAACACCTGGTGGGGGCCTACAGGGCCCAATGGTACGATCATTCAGACAATACCCGGGTGGATGCCTCCCTACTCACAGCCCCGGGCGACAGCAGGTGGATCAATTACTATATCGAGGGCCTGGCCTGGCTAATACAGAATGTGGGAATCGACGGCCTCTACATGGACGACGTAGCCTTTGACAGGCATATTCTGAAAAGAATCCGAAATGTGATGGATGAAGAAAAACCTGGATGCATTATCGACCTCCATTCAAATACAGGTTTTTCTAAAGGCCCTGCCACACAATATGCCGAGTATTTTCCCTATGTGGACAAGCTTTGGTTCGGTGAAAGTTTTATGTACGATGAGATGTCGCCGGAAAACTGGCTGGTGGAAGTATCGGGAATCCCCTTTGGACTCATGGGTGATATGTTGCATGGAGGTGGAAACCCCTGGCTGGGAATGGTATTTGGCATGACTGCCAGGTTGCCCTGGTCCACCGATGGAGTGATCTGTAATCCGGTGGCCATCTGGGAAATATGGGATGATTTTAACATAGCCCGGGCAAGGATGTCGGGATTCTGGGACTTGGACCCGGTGGTTAAAACCAATCAAACCCAGGTAAAAGCCACGGCATATATACACAACAACAGGGTCCTTATTTCCATTGGAAATTTCTCAGATTCCCCCTGCGAGCTCAGCCTGCAAATTGACTGGGATCAGCTGGACTTTGGCATGGAAAATGTGATAATCACAGCACCGGCCATTGACAAATTCCAGGAGGCCATGGAGGCCGGAGTCGACGATCTGCTGGAAGTAGCTCCGCGCAAAGGCCTGTTATTATACCTGGAGTCCACACTTTCAAGTGAGAGAGTCCCCGGGCAAGATTAGATTCCATCAATTTTAATCGGATTTTAAACCCTCAGCTATAATATTTGTTATCATGGGAGACCATGATCAGTAAAAACTATAAGTTGAGATATTATGATCACAGTATTTAGAAGAATACGTAAAAAACTTGCCGACGAAGATAAGCCTGTCAAATACATGAGATATGCCCTTGGCGAAATCGTCCTGGTAGTAATTGGAATTCTCATTGCCTTGCAAATTAATACTTGGAGCCAGTCTCAGAAAGAATTAAACAAAGAGATCCAGCTCTATTCTGAAATCTATGATGATCTTAAAAGAGAATATTTTAGAATTGAGGAAATTATCAAGGATGTTAATAAATATCAGAAGTTACACTTCCATGTCTATAATGAGTCGAAAGGGAAAGCACAATTCGATCCCGACCAATACTACAACTACCTGCACTGGCAGCAACGCTATCAAATGTTTTTTAATGAAAAATATGCTTTAATCTTACCGAACTTATACAACGACGATCTCCAGGACAGATTAAAATATTATTTAAATCAGGAACGAATTACAAATACTGCGGTTTCAGAATGGAATGATTTTAAACTTCATACTTTAAGACCTTTCTTTAGCGAGCATGGCATTAACAACAGCAAAGGCTTTTTTAGTACAGAAACCCCTGTTTTTAGTACATTGACCAGTATGGAATTTATCGATCATGCTCAACTTAAAAAGATGTACGGGTCAATGGAGCTGGATCAGCTATTATATGATCTGCGATTCAAAACAACCTGGATGCATCAGAATTTGGTCTGGCTGAAAGACTCAAATAAGAGGTTCGAGGGAATCATAAAGGAGGAATTAATACTTCACAATACTACAGACATAATTACTAAATGGGAGAGACTGGACGAAAAAATCAAAATACTAACGGAAGCCGAGAATCTTTATGATGCAGAAGAGTATCTGAAATCAGCAAAAAAATATGTAGAGGCATCCGAATATGGAGGACTCCATTCAGATGACAGATATAACGCAGCCTGTTCTTATGCTCTGGCTGAAAATATTGATTCTGCTTTTTGCCATTTATTTATTATTGTAAATGGGACTTCTTCACGAAGCTACAATGATTGGATGACCAGGGATTCAGACTTGGATATTTTACATGATGATAAACGTTGGAGTGAGCTCACATTGATACTGGAAGCAAATATAAAGAATCGAGATGCCGGGATTGAAGAATAAAATCAGTTTTCCTCTGTCATCACCCAGATCAATCCACCCCTGAGGTGCTCCACAAAAAGGGGATCCTCGTAAAACCAGGGATCGTGCCCCAGGGCCGTGTACCACTGCCTTCCGCCCTCAAACTCATGACACCAGCAAAGGGGAAAGAGTTGCCCGAAGGTTTCACCGGGGTATTCAGCCTTACCTTCATCTTCAATGGTGCTCAAGTCGGCCGAAAGCAGCACATGAATATCGGGATTCAGCTGAAAAGAGTAATAACATTCATCCTTTATGGTCCACCGTTCGGGCAGGTGGGATGTGGAAGGATGATTGGCATCAGTAAGCAGAACATCAAATTCCTGGTGGGGAGCATGACGAATGAACTTCCCTCCCACCATGGCCCAGTACCATGGCCAATCCCTTGCGGTGGCATTGGCAGAGTGAATGGCCATAAATCCACCCCCTTTGCGGATATATTCCTGGAAGGCTTTCTTCTGTTCTTCCGTATCAAAGCCTTCATTATTGGTATTTGAAAAAATAATGACACTGTATCGCGCCAGGTTTTCAGGGGTGAAAACCGAAGGATCCTCGCTCACATCAGTAGCCAGACCCTCTCCATCACAAATTTTCTCCAAGGCAGCTACACTGGCTGCAATATTCTCATGCACATAGCCTTCCCCGTTTTTTGTATAAATCAATACTCGTTTTTCATCGCCGGGATTTCCGGCAAATACAGACACAATACCCAGAGCAATAAATACGCTTAGAAAGATTTTTCGCATGATTTGTTTTTAAGGATTATCAATCCCCAATTAAATGCTTTATTTTGGATTATGAAAAGAAAATCTCTCCTGTGCTGGATATTAATTTTGTTCCCTTTCACATTTCTTTCTGCCCAGGATTCTAAACCTGAGCTGGCCGAAGGACTCACCGAGGTTCACGATCTCTTTCAAGCCTCCACCAATCCGGAGGTAGCCTGTTACCGGATTCCCGCCCTTGTTACTTCAGTCAAGGGAGACCTTATCGCGGCCATCGATGAGCGGGTTCCCTCCTGCCAGGACCTGAGGGGAAGCAGGGACATCAACATTGTGATCCGGCGCAGCCCCGATCATGGGAAGAGCTGGTCAGAGATCCAGAGGGTAATAGACTTTCCCGAAGGGGTCTCAGCCTCGGATCCTTCCATGATTGTGGACCGGGAAAGCGGAGAAATCTTCCTCTTTTATAACTACATGGACCTGGACAAGGAAAAAGACATCTATTACCTGCACGTGGTAAAGAGCAGGGATCATGGCCTGAGCTGGAGTGAGCCGGAGGATATCACCTCCCAGATTACCAAAGACAAATGGCACAAAGACTTCAAATTCATTACCTCGGGAAGGGGCATTCAGACCAGGTCGGGGAAATTGCTTCATTGCATGGTCAACCTGGATCACGGACTGCATCTTTTTGGCAGTGATGATCATGGCCTCACATGGTACCTGATCGATACGCCCATAAAACCCGGAGATGAATCCAAGGTAGTGGAACTGGACGATGGATCCTGGATGATCAATAGCCGGGCCAACAAAAAGGGCAAACGCTTTGTGCATACTTCCTCTGATCAGGGAGCCTCGTGGGAAAGCAGGCCGGAACCTGAACTCATCGATCCCGGTTGTAACGCCAGCATCATCCGCTATACCTCCGTCAAAGACGGATTTGAAAAAAGCCGACTGCTCTTCTCAAATGCCAAAATGGAAAAAGGCAGACAGAACCTGACAGTCAGAATCAGCTATGACGAAGGCCTTACATGGACCGAAGGTAAATGCATCTATCCGGGCAGTGCTGCCTATTCTTCTTTAACAGTACTCGGGAATGGAGATATCGGCCTCTTCTTCGAAAAAGATTACTACTCAGAGAATGTGTTTGTGAGCTTCTCCCTGGAATGGCTCACCGATGGCGAGGATGAAAAAAAGAGCGTATTGTGAACAAGGAAAGTA
>JAOZLK010000167.1 GCA_029934875.1 Bacteroidales bacterium
TGATCACGTAAGCCACAAGCAGGATCAGTAAATCAATGATTAACAGCCCGGTTTTATTCTTCTTCATCAGATTGTATTCCGCTATTAAATTAGTAAGAAATCTTCAATGCTGGATACAGGTTATCAACCACAAAGGTTGAAGAATATTTAATAACTTCGCATGTATGAAAAATATCTACACCCTGGCTGTCCGGGCCGCAGTTGAAGCCGGGAAAGCAATCCTCGATGTATATGAAAGCGAGGATTTTGAGGTTGAACATAAATCGGATAAATCCCCCCTAACCCTTGCAGACAGGAGGGCACATGAGATCATTGCTGCTGCGCTTAGTAAAAGCGACATCCCTGTTCTGAGTGAGGAAGGGAAGGAGATTGCCTTTATGAACCGCAGCTGGTGGTCAGAGTTCTGGCTGGTTGATCCCCTTGACGGTACAAAGGAATTTATAAACCGTAATGGCGAGTTTACCGTGAACATTGCCCTGATTAAAGAGGGCAAAGCAACTTTTGGGGTGGTCTATGCCCCCTTTCTTAAGACACTCTACGTGGGCCTTGAGGGCAGTGGAGCCTATCGCTGTACGAATGAAAAGAATTTCACACAGCCCTTCGACTACCTGATCCAGTTTTCAGATCCCCTTCCTGCCGCTGAGGCAGATGACAAATATTTCAGGGTGGTGGCCAGCAGGTCACATTATAACCAGGAGACCCGCGATTTCGTGGAGAAACTTGATAAGGGTGGAAAAGAGCTCTCGCTTGTTAACTCGGGCAGCTCATTGAAGCTTTGCATGGTCGCCGCCGGTGATGCGGAAATCTATCCCAGGCTGGGTCCCACCATGGAGTGGGATACAGGTGCTGCCCAAGCAGTGGTAAAGGCCGCCGGGAAAAATGTTTACCGTGTCGATAACGGTGAGGAACTGGAATACAACAAAGAAAACCTTCTCAATCCTTTTTTCGTAGTAAGATAGATGGGGCATTTTTCGTGCAACCATATAATACGAACACTGGTCATCTAACTGAACCGTTAATGGATATCCATAAGGAGATACTTGCGGGGTGTATCAAGGGTGAGTCTTCAGCTCAACAAAAGCTGTTTGACGCATACTCCCGTTTGTTACTTGGGGTATGCAATCGATATACCACCAATATCGAGGAGGCGGAGGATATTCTGCAGGAGGGTTTCGTGAAAATCTTTCTGAATATTAAAGAGTTCAAGGGTGATGCTCCGATATTAGCCTGGATGCGCAGGATTATGATAAATACGGCCATTACCCATTATCATAAGATGAAGAAGCACAGGTATCACGACGACCTGGATGAGGTGAAGGAGACCAAATTTGATGATTGCCGTTGGGAGGATTCCGACTTCACCAGGGAGGAGCTGTACAATGTGATACATCGGATGCCGGAGGGATACAGAATGGTATTTATGCTCTACGCAGTTGAAGGGTACAAACACCGTGAGATTGCCGAGATCTTAGGAATTGATGAGAATACCAGCAAGTCGCAGTTCAGCCGGGCCAGGAGGTGGCTGCAGGAGCGACTCATAAAGATTAAGGAAAGCGAAAAGAGAAGATGAGTAATCATCAAAACATAGAAGAACTGTTCCGGTCCAAACTGGGCGAAGCGGAAATCACTCCCTCAAAGGGGGCCTGGAAGGGTGTGCATCGTCAGCTGCGCATGAAGAAGTTCCTGCGTTTTGATGCGGGCAGTTTTAACGCCTGGTATGCTGGGGCCCTGCTGGTGGCAGGTGCAACAGCCGTGGTGCTTCTGGGCACGAACCAGCCCGAAGGCCAGGCGGAGGCAGAGCTCACACCCACTGTTATTGAGGAGATCCGTGAAAAAAATACTGAAGGCCTCAGCCGGGAGGAGAAAAGGGTTGAGAAAAGGGAGGAGAAAAAGGTAGAGCTTAAGGTAGAGAAAAGAAAAAGGGCAGCAGCCACTAAGGAAATTGACCGGGAGCTCATTGAATCTACTAAAGAGAATAAGAAAAAGGAAGAAGAAAAGGAAGCTCCCCGGGAGCAGTCACCCGCGACAGAAGTGCAGGAAGAGCCTGAAGAAATGGAGGATAAGGATAGCATTCTTAATATCCATGGCCCGGTGGCGCACTTCACCGCTTCAGAAACAATGGGCTGCGCTCCGCTGAGGGTGGAGTTCCGCTCTTCGAGTGTCTATGCCTCCTCTCTTTCCTGGAATTTTGGCAATGGAACCTTCTCGCAAGAAAGTGATCCGGTTTACACCTTTGAAAATGCAGGAATTTATGCTGTGGCCCTGAATGCCTTTGGGACCGGGGGAGATTCAGCCGTGTACTACGAGGTCATCAGGGTTTACCCTGCACCAGTGGCCGGCTTCGAACTTGGGGAAGATATTCAGCAGGCCGATGGCAGCTTATCCACGGAACTGATGAACTATTCTACCGGGGCCTATTCTTACAGCTGGGAGATGTTATCTGAAGAGCAGACAAAGGTGGGTGACTGGTCTTCCAACGAGTTCCAACCCACTTACTCAAACAGAGATATTCCCGAAGAGGCTGGTCTGATCAGCCTTGAGGTATTGAACGAACACGGATGTACCGACACCGCCTTTGCAGAAATCAGGGATCTCAGCACTGAGCGTCATGATATAACTTTCCCCACCGTCTTCAGTGGAAATTCCACCGGTCCAAACGGCGGTTACTATACTCCCAACGACCTGCGCCTGGATATCTTTCATCCCCACTTCAGCGAACAGCCGGCAGAATACCAGCTGAGGGTGTATTCGAAAATGGGAGAAGTAATTTTTGAGACCAGGGATATTCTGCAGGGATGGGACGGTTACTACATGCAGACTGCAGCAGCCAGCGGGGTTTACCTATGGGTGGCCACGGGAACCTGGCATAATGGTGGCACCTTTAATCTTAAGGGAGATGTGACCCTCCTCTGGAGCAGTCGCTAGACTTGTCAGCCGTCAGAGAGCCAGGAGCGAATGTTCTCATCGTTTGCAAAATCGGGAAACATGGTGACTTTCACAGCCTCCTCAGGCTTGAAAAGGAATTTCTCGACTTCAATCTTTTTGTCTTCCCAATCGACGGATTTCAGTGCTTCCCTAAGCAGGGCAATATAGGTTTCTGGTCCGGTATAAGCCTGCTTTAACCTGCCATATTCCAACCTATTCTCAATATAGTCCACATCAGCTTTGCTGATTTTGACCAATTCAACGATATCGTAGAAATCCCGACCTTTGGCTCTTTCGAGAATGGTACAAAGCTTGCTTGCTAAGATCATACCGTTTGGCGCACATACAATGGGTGAAAATACATCAAATCGGTTGAGAATGTGAGTATCGGGTTTGTAGCTAAACGAACCAAACTGCTGTTTTTCTGCATCAAGTTTTATGAAAAATTTCCGGTTTGGAACATCTTCCAGACCAATGCGATCAAGTATTCCCGGAAAATTTATATAACGTGAATATGCGCCCTGCTTTCTAATCTTTTTATCCCTGTCAAGCTCTGCTTGAATATTCATCTTTTTAAAGCCATGCACCAGGCTTTCGCAAAGATCAAGGTGGTCAGCATCGTCGTATTGTCCAAGAATATCAAAATCAAGATCCTCTGAAAATCTTTTGAATCGGTCCACCAATCTAAGCTTGGTTCCGCCAATGAAGACCAGGTTCTTCTTGTAGGAACCCTGGTAAATCAATGAGAGGGTAAGACATTGAAGATATTCCTTGACCATCGCACGGTATGCATTGATTCCCACAAGAGATTCATCAAATTGCTTCCTTATCTCTTCAAAACTAAGCATGATCGTATATATGGAGCATTGTGCTTATTCTCTTTTCGAGCTTGAGGTTTTGGTAGCGGGAGAGATAATGCCTCAGTTTTTCTACCAGTATAACCTCGCTGAGGGCTGGTCCGTTTAGTCTAAGTTGAAGAATCTCCTGCTCTGTATTGTATTCAGGATGCAGGTAGAAGAAATCGATAAGTGCTTTTACAGGTTCAGCCATTCTTATTTTGCGATGATGATAAGCTGTCTCAATTAACTCATAAGCAAAGAAAAGATCGTTTTTAATACTTGAATATGAGTACGAGCTTCCAGCCATGGAAAGTCGGATTGTTCTATTTGTTGTTAGCGATGTTGTCATATAGACCCCTTCCGGGATGATTCCATGATAACTCAAAGCCGATTCCAGACTTATGTAGGATGGTTCATGAACTCTGTTAGCTATAATCCAGGAGCTGTAATTTTCCTTTAGAAAGTCGGGAAGACAATACCATCCGTTCCTTAGCTTGATGATATAGTTTTTCTCTTGCCATTCATAAAGCCTCCTCTTGTCCAGTCCCGGGTATAAAAGTTCCAGTTCTCCAATGGAGAAGATTCCCATGGCTTTGACCCGCTCAAGAAACTCAAAAAGTATCACAATGCAAATATACGTTAAAAATAACGTTAAAATGCATTAGACGAAAAGAAAAAATCCTAAAGGGTAATCCGGTCGATGATGGCGTTGAAGATGATATCCACCGATTCCTTGATGCCTGTCACCGAGGTATCGATCTCCACATCCGGATTTTTCGGTGCTTCGAAAGGGGAGGAGATCCCCGTAAAATCTTTTATCTCACCCGCACGAGCCCTCTTGTAGAGACCCTTTACATCACGGTCCTCACATACAGCCAGGGGCGTGTTGAGGAAAATCTCGATAAAGTCTTCCTCGCCGATAATATTGCGTGCCAGGTTCCGGATTTCGTTGGTTGGACTGATGAAGGAGCAGATGGTGATCATGCCGGTGTTAATGAGAAGTTTGGATACCTCTGAAATACGCCGGATATTCTCAAGCCGGTCCTCTTCGGAAAACCCAAGGTTATTATTGATCCCGGTACGAATGTTATCCCCGTCAAGGACCTGGCAGAAGAACCTGTGGAAAAAGAGATCCTTCTCCAGGTTTGAAGCCAGGGTGGTCTTGCCCGAGCCCGACAGACCGGTGAACCAGATCACCTTTGCACTCTGACGGAGTATCTCCTCCTTCACTTTCCGGTCATAAATCCTGTCAAATACGGGGTAGATATTTTCTGTCATATTTTTTGCTCTTAAGAGTTTCTTATTTTAAAGATAAGGATTCCGGGCCATTTTTAAAAGCCATAATTGATCCCAAAGCGGAAGGTGTTGGTCTGGCCGTGGTAGACATCAGCCGTCCACCGGTTCATATAGTCCTGATCGCCCGATACATCTCTCCATGTATAGCCCAGCCGGACCGACAAATCATTTACCAGCTGAACGGTGGCAAGGAGGCCATAGCTGGTGGATTCCCAGACTATGGGATCGAAGGGAGGAATCTCCGCCCGGGGCATGGTACCCAGTGCTGTATTATCCGGGCCCTTTTGTGATATGCCAATATGAGCCTTTATGTGCAGGGTACGCCAGGGACTCCAGTCCACTGAGGCATAAAAATCCTTTGAATTGTCCTCCAGGTAATGCCCCAGGTTGTAGCGGTTGGATTCATAGGTGGTGGTGGGAATGTTGTGCATGAAGGTGAGGCAGTTGGTCCATGTGTACTCGGCCAGCACCCGGAAGTTGGGCAGGATGGTGGTGGAGAAACCGGCTTTGTAGGAAACAAAGTTGAACTCCTCATCGTCAAAGATCCGGTCCATGGCCACCTCGTCCAGGAAAACAGTTCCGTAGAAGTGGAAGTGTTTCAGGTTGCGGGAGGAGGCGGAGAAGAAGAGCTGGGAATTCATGTTATCCACCCCGGAGTTCATGGTGTGGTCAATGGCCTTGTAGAAGGCCACCGGCAGCAGGAAGGCTGCACTGGGATAGCGGTAGTCGTAGATCACCGAGTTACCCACGGAAAGCTGCAGCTTGCTCACCGGAGTGAAAGTAAAGATGTTTGCAGCCAGGTATTTGCTGTGGTACACCTCCCGGTAGTCGGTTCCGTAAGCTGTGGATGTGGTAAAGGAGAGGGAGGAGTCCACCACTTCAGAAATCAGCGATCCGTGTACATAGGTCATGCGAAACCAGGGTGCCGGGTTGAGGTCCAGCTCCAGCCTTGGAAAAGCAGGGGTGCGGCCCGAGTGGATATTTGCACCGGCATTGTTTTCACCCCATTCAAACTGCCCCATGATCAGTCCCACGTGACCCCATTTCCAGGCATAGGTCATCCCGGCCCTCACCTCCCAGTAATCGCGTTTTCCCCCGGAGTAGACCTTTATGTTGGCCCCGCCGATGCGCTGATTCTGAAAATCCCGGGCCGTAAGTTCGGTGGATTCGTGGTTGTCCCGCAGCGAGGCCCAAAGGGCAAAGTTCCCGATGGTCGAACGGGCCTCAATGCCATTCCACCAGTGGGAGAAGCTTCCGTTTTCATTCACCCACACATCCGATCCGAGTATGGGGTTCACTGTCATCTTAAACAGCGAATCGCTGTAATAGAATACATCGAAGCGCCCGTTTCCCTGTCTCTTTTGCCAGAGCCAGCTGCTGCCCGAAGAATCGGGTGGTGTTAGCTCCCTGGCATAGTCATCCAGGTAAAATTCAAGTTCAGCCTGCTGCCTTCCTGTCATCCCTGTGCGTGCTTCTTCAGCTTCCTGAAGCAGCCGGGCAATCTCCTTGCGTGAGTAAGGTTTGACCAGGGAGAAGAGATCAATGTGTTGATCCGAGGCCAGCTCGTCCAGAAAAAGATAGATTCCCTCGTTGGAGATATGGGTGGGTACAAACTGTGCATCGGCATGCTGAGTGAGCCCCTGAAATAAGAGGGTTAGCAATACCATCACCAGGTATTTTCTCAAAAATTTCATACTTAGCGGTAAAGCAGGCTGGCATTTCCGATCCATGCCACGTCTCCTGTTGAATGCTCCGCGATGCGGACAGCTTCTTCAGCCGGGGTTTTCACGGCACCCATCATGCTGCAGCTTTCCTCATCCAGGGAAGTCACAAAGCGGATGGATATACGCCGGGCTTTCTCAATGGTGGCAAGGGCGGTCCCGGCGTTATTCTTATAGGCTATGGCCATCTCCCGGAAGATCCCTTCCGAACCTCCCAGTTTAAACAGGTCCATAAAGGCCTTGTTGCCAATGCCGTCGATGCATTCTGCCAGTATCACGAGGCTTCCTCCGTCTTTCACAAAGGAGGCAGCATTATGGATCGACTTGTGCGCCTGGATGAAATTGATGTCCTTGGGATAGCCTCCTGCACTGGCCACCACCAGGTCATAAAGCTTTTCGCCCGGGGTCCGGAAATAGTGATCGTAGCGAAGGCAGGCCTCCTTGAATTGCCCGTAATTTGTACCGAAGTGAATCTCACAAACTTCTTTTCGACTGTTTAGAATCCCGTGAATTTCCAGTTTGGGCGGAAGCAAAGCGTTGATTTCCTCCAAATCAAGGGCCAGGGGATTTCCATCCAGCTTACCTGACTGACAACCCGGATCGAGTCGTTTTTTCTTAAAAAAATTTACCAGCAAAATAAGTAGCTCACCAAGGTGCAATTCATTTGATTACCCCTCAAACTCTTACCAAAAAAAAACCACTGTCTCACCTCAGGGGTGATGCACAGTGGTCAAGACCTCTCAGCTGAAAATAATGGCAACCGGGGAAACAATTCCCCAACCAACTACTGCCCTTTCGCATATATCAGCATATGAATTCTTCATAATGGATAATCCCCTCCTGCCGATTGCACTACGACTCATCAAAGAGGCTCAAACAGCAGGAATAAATCAACCATACCACAGGGTAACAAAAAAATGCAAGCAAGGGTTTTTATGCAGAATAAATCAGCTAAATACCCGAACAGATGGAAATTTTTTCGGATCTGTATGGGGAATAAATCTGGAACCTGAAAAACAAATCATGAATTCCTGGTTCACATTAAGCTCAATATAAGTGACCTTGCGCCCCACTTCCCGAGCTCGCAAGCGAGCCGATTCATCAAGTAGAATAAGCTCAGCCCCATGCAGTGAACTGTTGCCCACACCTTCATAGACGGCAAGGGGCAGATCCGGCAGCATGCCAAGGGTTATGGCCTGGCGCGGCTCTATGTGTTTACCAAAGGCACCGGCAACATAAATTCGCTCAAGCTCCCCGAATTCAACCCCCACCTGTGCCGTCAAGGTTGTCAAAATTGCATACATGGCTGCCTTGGAACGCATCATGGCATCTAGATCGATCTGACTGAGTACCACCGGTTCATTACTACCCGACTCTTCAACCGGTGCAACAACAAACACTGTTTCCCCGTCCCGGGTCAACAGACGCTGACGAACAAAGGCTTTCTGCTCTTCTGTCTGCCCG
>JAOZLK010000168.1:0-1019 GCA_029934875.1 Bacteroidales bacterium
CTTAAGGGTGCTCTATATTCTGTCAGATATACTCTTCTTTATTCTATATCACCTTCTATCCTATCGCAAAAAAGTAAGCCTTACAAACCTGGAAAACGCTTTCCCAGAGAAATCTCCAGAGGAAATTCATAAATTATGCAGGAGAGTATACCGTCGCATGTGCGATCAAATTATAGAATCTTTCAAGATCATTCATATTGGCAGGAAACAGATACTGAAACGCTTTTCTTATGTAAACCCGGAACTAATTACAGAGCTTTATGACTCAAACAAAAGTGTTATTCTGATCACCGGGCACCATGGTACATGGCAATGGTTTCTGGGTCTGGGCCTTATCGCAAAACATAAGATTCTGGCTGTATATCAGCCCCCTTCATTTTCAGACTTCAGCAGAATATATGATTATGTATCAAATCGATTTGGAGTAGTACCCCTGCCCATGAAAGAATTATACAGGGCCATGGTTGATAGCAAATCAAAGAATGAATTAACTGCTACATTTATCCTCGGGGACCAGAGTCCCAGGCCAAAAGGAATAAAATACTGGACGAATTTCTTAAACCAGGATACACCAACCATCACAGGGTTTGAAAGAATAGCAAAAAAAATCAACCAGGCAGTAGTCTATATGCATGTCGAAAGGAAAAGGAGAGGATATTATGAGGTAACCTTTCAAAAGCTCTCAGATGAGCCTAAGGAAATTAAAGACTATGATATCACAGAGGCCTATTTCAGAGCCCTTGAAAAAACCATAATCAATCAGCCTGAGCTTTGGTTATGGACACATCGTCGATGGAAGCATCAGAGACAATAATGCAACCCTATTGTGCTTTTCCCCGTTAATGTAACGAGAAGATAAATTCAATTTAACAGATTAGTTATGAAGAATATATCATATTTTCTAGTCCTCATTAGCTGTATAGCCTTTGTTTTTTCATCCTGTGAGAAAGAGGATCCGGAAATTAACCCGGGGAAAGAAACGATTATTGCAAACGAAACAATTGCCAGTGAAAGTACCC
>JAOZLK010000168.1:1029-8243 GCA_029934875.1 Bacteroidales bacterium
ATCCCAGATCAGTTTATCGACCTTGCCCGAAATAATCTGCACATCGCTTACCAGCACACTTCGCATGGAACTCATGTTTCCTATGGAATGTTTGGATTACCAGGCTTTAAGGCGGGTGATGAAGATAAGTTTGGCATCACAAATAATAATCCTCAAACGAATAAACTCGATTTCAGAGACTATGCTTTGGCTTCTTATTCCGAGACGGGTCAGGATGCATCCGATCTGAGCCGCAATGAAACTGCATTTATCCAGGCTAGCAGGAATTATTTAGATGATCCTGAGAATTCAGAAATAAATGTGGTCATGTGGAGTTGGTGTAATATTGCCGGACATGATGTGGAAAATAATTACCTGCCTGGCATGCAAACCCTCATAAATGAATATGGAGCCGGAGGAAGCAAAATTGGATCGGGTAACGGACAAAGAGAGATTCCTGTAAGCTTTATTTTCATGACCGGGCACGCAAATAAGGACGATAATGTGGGAGCGGGAAAACCAAAAAACCAGGCAGACTTGATTATTGAATATTGCAAAGTGAATAAGTATTATTGCCTTGATTATTATGGTATTGACACCCATGACATGGATGGGATATACTGGGAAGACGCAGGTGATGATGGGAATTCCACCACTGGAGGAAACTTTTATGCAGACTGGCAATCCAGTTCAAATGTGGGAGCGGGCTATTATGAAAACTGCTCATCTCCAGGTGGCTCAGTTACTTTTGGGGCTCACAATTCACAACATATCACAGCCAATCGCAAGGCTTATGCAATGTGGTACATCCTGGCAAGGATAGCCGGATGGGATGGGGCTTACTAAAGCTTAAACTAGTTATCCTGCGGATCGGGAAGTTGAAAATCTTCCTCGCTCAGGTCTGTCCGGCTAACTACCCTTAAAACCCTCATTTCCGTTGATTTTCCGGATTCAAAGTCCTCAGTAACAATCAACATTGGTTGCATCTTATTTGCATAACCATCTACCGGCTGAAAATCAGATAAACTCACAAAACTGGTTTTTACCCCTTCGTTATTAAAAACAGTGATTTGAACGATACGATAGGTATCCATCTCGATTATCAATTCACCCCTGGCCTGATCGGTGGCAAGCTTATCTTTCGCATCAATGGTATAGCACCTTTTGCCATCAACATTCTGAGCCGGAAGCATGATGAATTCCAGATCATCAGGATCCCTTTCGGTTACATTGGTAATCTGAGCCTCGGAACCAAGCATTTTCATATTTTCCGATGTGGCTTGAAGTTTGCGAATTTTTCCGTTGGAGGGAGTGTATACTTCTATTAATCCTGTCTCGTCGGGTAGTTTGGTGAATATGACAGTGGTGCCCTTCGCCTGAATGGGTTTTTGGAAGCTCATCTTTGTCTTCTCAACATCGCCAAAATGGGCCAAGAGTATGTCATATCCCTTTTCCTTTACCCTACCCTTCTTATCCTTAATACTCAGCTCCAGGCTCAGCTCCATATTCTCGGTCAGAAGCTGATCTGTAGCCCTGGTAAAAACTTCTTTTCCACTCTCCTGGCCAGAAAGAGAATTACTAATAAATATCAAAAAGGAAATTATAACTGTATATCTTAATAGATGCTCCATTACTGACTATTTTGTTTCCAGGAACCTTGGTTTAACTAAAATCACTATTGATGGTATAAGAACCAAAGCACAAATTAAACAAGTACTAATGGAAATTACCACCAATCCGCCAAAAAAACGCAATGGTTCAAAATTCGAAAGGGTAAGTGCTGAAAATCCGACAATTACGGATAAAGCATTTATAACAATGCCTTTCCCTGTAGTTATCAGAGTAAGATAAGCGGCCTCCTTATGATCAACCCCTTTGGATCTTTCTTCCTTAAAACGCCACAGGAAATGAATTGTATAATCGATTCCGACACCAATCATAATGGATGAGATCAAGGCAGTGGCAATATCAAGTGTAATCCCAAAGAAGCCCATTAAACCAAAAAGTATTAAAATTGCTACAGACAAGGGTAGGACTGAAAGAAAGCCGGCACTGGATGACCTGAAAATAATTGTTAACAGGATAAATATCACCACCATGGCTAGCGCAAGAGACTTAATTTGTCCATTCACTACCATATCAGCAAGTTCAATCTTAGTGAGGCTTGGTCCGGCTATAAACCTCACATTCGGATCATCTTTGGTCATCTCCTGCATCTTCAATAAAAGACGTTTTCCTTCTTCATTACTACCGTCATTTAATCTGATAAGTAAGCGGGAATTTTCGTAGTAATAATCAATAAATTGTTCCACGGTTTCTTCATTTCCCCCCATGCTGAAAACCTCAATGAACTGGTATACCTCGTTAACGGTAGTGGGGATCTGGTTGTAACCCTTTTCATCAATATCATAAAATCCTTTACTGAGTTCTTTCACAAGTGTAACGGGAGAACTAACATTTCCAACAGCTGGATCCTCTCTCAATTCTTTTTCGTACTCATCCATGCGGTTCAATAATTCAGGAGATAGAACCTCTCCCGAAAAAAGTATGGATAGGAATTGAGAACCACCAAGTTTGGTATTGATCAATTCAATACCCCGGCTCACCTCAGATTTTCCCAGGAAATAGCCTTCAATATTGGTATCTACTTTTATAAAATAAATTCCTGCGGCTCCCAGGATACCAAAGAGTGCAGCAGCCAAAACAACCTTCCTGGGATAGCTTGTAACCAATTTGCTGACTTTCTCAAGCCAACGTTCAGCAGATACAAACTTTTTCTTTTTGACGACCTGTGCTTTTTTAACTGGCTTTAAATAGGAAAGCAGTGCTGGTAAAAACCAGATACTGAGCATTAAAGCAAAGCCAATACCGACGGCGGCTAAAACCCCCATCTGAGCTGCGGGAACCATGGTGTGAGTTAATAAGCCAAGAATACCTGCTATAGTAGTAAGTGCGGTTACAATAATCGGACGTTTCAGGTTCGTGTAAATTTGCTTACAGATTTGAAGCATGGAGAGAGTTTCTTCTCCCCTGGCCAACTCCTGGTAGCGGGCAATCATATGAATCCCATAGTCGTTGGCAATGGCAATGAGCATAATGGGCAGAAGTACGCTAATGAGCGAGATTTGCCAGCCCAGCAAAGCCATAATACCAAAAGAGAATATCATGCTCATGATCACCACCAAAAATGGCAGGAAAACACCTTTCCACTCTTTAAAAGAGACACGAAGCATAAATATCATCAAGAGGAGTGCAAGAGGAAGCAATACAGCCAGATCCTTATTAATGTATTTGCTAATGGAGTAGCGCACAAAGGGCAAGCCCCCAAGCAAAATCTCCTCTTCTCCTGGATGGACACTAATTACGGAATCTATTTGATTGATTAAAAGATCGTCAGAAATTTCGGAATCTTTAATCAACATCAAAGATACCACGCTGAAATCCTCCTTGGAAAAGAAAGATTCCGCCATGCTGTTGTCCCTGATCTTAAGCTTCAATGCTTCACATTCGTCATTGCTTTCAGGCATATTTTCAAACAGGGGGTCCATGATGATAAATCCATCCCTTGTGGAGATCGACTGGGCATCAAATGGAGATATGCAGCGATCAATTCCATCAAGATTAACCAATTCCTGCGCAAGTACATCAAGCCTGGTCAAAGTAGCAGAGTTAATCACATCCTCTGCCTGCATCATGACCATAACCATCTCACTGCCACCAAAAATGCTATCAAGCTCTTTCATGTACTTCTGATTCCCGATGCGATCAGGAACGTAGCTATCCAAATCGGGATTAACCTCAAGCCTGGGAAGAAGTAGCAGGGAGAGCACTGTAATCACCGAAAAAAGGAGTACAATGGGAAGTCGGTATTTGATCAGCCAAAAATTCATTTGATAAAAACTCACACAAAATTAGCATAATTTGTGATTCAATGGTAAGGAAGAATTCACAAGCTTCCAATACCAATACCAAATCGCAAAAAATTCATAAGGCAAGGGCTGGCTTAGCCCTTCCCCAGATATTTATACACAGCTCCTGCCACCATTGCAGCCACGATGGGGATCAGGACAAAGAGCCATAGCTGAGCAAGTGCCCAGTCGCCCACAAAAATTGCCTGGCTTATGCTCCTGGCCGGGTTTACTGATGTATTGGTAACAGGTATACTGATCAGATGAATCAGTGTCAGAGCCAGGCCGATGGCAAGTCCGGCAAAACCTTTTGGGGCCTTCTCATCCGTGGCTCCGAGAATCACTATCAGAAACATAAAGGTCATCACAAACTCAGTTACCAGGGCGGCCAGCAAGCTGTAACCACCGGGCGAGTGTTCGCCATATCCATTTGCTGCAAAATCGCCAATGCCTGAACCATTGCCGGTGGCAATCACATATAACACTGCTGCTGCTGTGATGCCTCCCAGTATTTGTGAAATCACATAGGGAAGAATCTCTTTGCCGCTGAAGCGGCCACCAGCCCAAAGGCCAAAGGTTACAGCCGGGTTCAAATGGGCCCCTGAAATGTGACCCAGGGAATAAACAATAGTAAGCACTGTAAGCCCGAATGCCAGGGAAACACCCACAAGGCCAATTCCAACTTCAGGAAAACCAGCAGCCAGAACAGCGCTGCCGCATCCTCCCAATACCAACCAGAAGGTACCAATAAATTCTGCCAGATTCTTTTTCATAATCAAGTTTTATGGTTTAACACAAAACTAAATTTAAGCAAATTTCATCTTTCTGGCATCACTTTTAAGCATGTTAACATATCCTGGATCAAACAAAGCACCAGCTTATTGATGATCTGGCAGTACTTAATCAACTTTCAGACTATCTGCAGGATTCGCCGTGGCAGCCCTGTAGGAGTGAAAGCTGACTGTAGCCATGGCAAGTATAAAAACTACCAGGGTGACAGCACCCAAAACAAGGAAATAGGTCTCCACCTGGAAATTAATGTGATAGGCAAATCGCTGAAGCCAGGCCCTGACACCGAAATATGCAGGTATTGAAATCAGGGCACTAATACCCAATAAATTATAAACTTCTTTCGACAGAAGCTGCATAACAATCTGAACCGAAGCACCCATAATCTTCCTGATACCGATCTCCCGGGTGCGCTGTGTGGTAGTGTATGAGATAAGTCCGAGTAATCCAAGACAGGTAATGAAAATACTTATAATAGAGAAGATAGATAGTATTTTACCTGTTTGTCGCTCCGTATCAAAAAGCTGGTCAAACTCTTCGTCCATCCAAGTATATTCAAAGGGATATTCAATGTTAAATTCATCCCATTTGCCGGCGATAAAATCGATTGTCTCACTCATGTCCCCTTCGCCCATCTCAACCACAATCTTACCTTCAAAATTGCCCCGCATGAAATGAATAGCCATTGGACTAATCTCTTTTTGCAAAGATTCAAAATGGAAATCCTTTACAACACCAATAATAGGCATGAAAGAATCTTCTCCCCCATTATTTCCTGGTTCAACAAACCTGTTGCTCAGGGGATCTTCAAGTCCTAGGGCAAGAGCGGCAGCTTCGTTAATAATCACCCCGGATGAATCAGAGCCCATTTGCCTGTCAAAAAAGCGCCCTTCCACCATTTCAAATCCCATCACCTCCTCAAAGTCATAACTTACATAGGAGCTGGCAATGGTGAAGATTTCGCTTCGATCCCAGCCTTCCAGCCAATGTGCATTATCCCAGTACTGCATGGAAGGAATGTGTGAGGTATTTGCCACACTGATAACATTCGCATGCTGTTTCACCTCCTCCTTAAAGGCATCAATCCTGTTTCGTAATACATCCGAACGGTTAATAACCAACATATTATCCTTTCGAAAGCCTGGATCTTTGTCCTGCATGAAGTTCAGCTGCCGGTTCACAATTATCGTCCCAATCAAAATCACAATGGTGACTGTAAACTGCAATACAATGAGCATGCTTCTCAGAAAGCTTTTCCGCGAACCAAACTTTTGATCTGAACTGAAAACAGCAACCGGACGAAAGGAGGCCAAAACAAAAGCCGGGTAACTCCCCGCTGCCAGTCCAACAAAAATTGCAAACAGGATCAGAATGGGTAGCCACAGGCCACCACTGAAGATATCAAACACAAGCCTCACTTGGATCAGGTTGTTGTATTGAGGCAAGAGAAGATAGACCAGGAGGACTGCCACCACCAGAGATAATAATGATAAAACCACCGATTCGGTCAGGAACTGACTTATGAGTTGAGCTCGATTGGATCCAACCACCTTTCTGAGCCCAACCTCTCGTGCCCTGACCGTGGAACGGGCTGTTGCCAGGTTCATGAAATTGATCCCGGCTATGACCAGGATCAGGATGGCTGCCACAAGGAAAATATATACATACATAGGATTCCCATTGGGTTCCAGCTCATATTGAAGATCGGAATGGAGGTGAATATCATCAAGTCTTTGGAGCCGGTATCCGTAGGAATGTCCGGCACTTTCGAATTCCTCCATGTCGATCCCTAAAAACTGTGTTATTAGTGGGCCAACATATTTAGTCACCATATCTTGCAATCTGGCCTCAAACTCAACTGGATCGGTCCCCTCCTTCAGCACCACATAAGTATGAAAATTGTGATTGACCCACATGGTACTTCTGCTTTGTCCCAGGGTGCTCAAAGAACCAATCATCTTGGCGTGAAAATGAGAGTTCACGGGAAAATCTTCCATCACACCGGTAATAACCGATAAATTGGTATCCTGTTCTATCTTCAGTGTCTGGCCGATAGGATCTTCATCCCCGAAGTATTTTAGTGCGTATTCTTCGCTTAGTACAATGGACCGAGGGTCACGAAGGCAGGTTTCCGGATCGCCCTTGATCAATTGGAAACTGAAAACATCAAAGAAGGATGAATCTGCAAAGATGAACTCCTTCTCAGTTTCATGGAACATCCTGTCGCCCGACCGCACCATCCATCCGCCCGACTGCTTTAATCTCACAACCTCTTCAACCTCCGGGTAATCATTCAGCAAGGCTTCAGCCATCGGTGGGGATGTAACTGCATGTCTCATTTCAGTGGCCGGCATGCTTCCCTTGATCCAGATTCGGTAGATCTGGTCAGATTTCTCATGAAACTTGTCATAGCTCAGCTCGTTCATCACATAGAGCATTATGAAAATACTGCTGGCCAGACCAATAGCAAGTCCAGATATGTTTATCAGGCTATACCCCCTGTGTCTCCAGAGGCTTCTTAAGGCAACAATTAGATAG
>JAOZLK010000169.1 GCA_029934875.1 Bacteroidales bacterium
ACCCCCAACCTCCTGATCCGTAGTCAGGTGCTCTATCCAGTTGAGCTACTCGTCCGGTAACAGGGTGCAAATTTAATCAAATCGGGACAATTCCAAAACTCTTCCTAATACTTTCATCTTCCTTTTATATATTTGATCAAAACCTGCATCATGAAAAAGCTTCTGCGTATACTTTCAATCTCCTTCGGTGTAATTTTACTTTTGCTGATTCTTATACCGGTTTTATTTAAATCAAAGATAGAGGCTCTTGTAAAAGAGAAGGTAAATGAAAGTGTTTATGCCACAGTCGATTGGTCACGATTTTCTCTTTCTCTTTTTCGTGGATTTCCGGACCTGAGTATTAACCTGCACCAGCTCACTGTTGTAGGAATTGAAGACTTCCAAGGTGATACCCTTTTGGGCTTAAAACGTTTTGAATTGAGGGTGAATCCATTCAGCGCTATAAGAAAAGACCTTCAGGTAAAATCCATCCTCCTGGATAATCCGCTCATAAATGGGATTGTATTGGATGATGGGAGCGCCAACTGGGATATAAGCACGAGTGGACCACCAGAAGACGAAATGGAACCAGGGGAGGAGGATGGTGGGAGTAGCCTGAATGTTTCACTGGAGAAAGTTTCCATCAAAAATGGGCGCATCCACTACCACGATGCAGAGATGGGGGCAAGGGCAGCAATGGAAGACTTCAATATGGCTTTGTCCGGAGATTTTTCCACAGAAGAGACTGAGCTTGAATTGAAAGTAAAGGTGAGTGGTATTGATGCCTTTTATGATGGAATCCGATATGTAAAGCATGGTGAATTCAGATTAGACTTGCTTGCTGCTGCCAACCTTGTGGAGAATCGTTACACCATCCTTGAAAATGAGATTGAGCTAAATAAGCTGGTACTGGGAACCGAAGGCGAAGTGCTTTTACTGGAAGATGGAGGTATGGATCTTGATATCCGCTTCTTCAGCAAGCAGACCTCTTTTCAAACGCTGCTTTCCCTGGTCCCGGCTATTTATTTAAATGACTTTGAATCGATTGAAGCCAGTGGTTCATTGATTCTCGAAGGAGCTATAAAAGGAAGAATGGGCGATTCACTCATGCCCGATGCCAGGCTTAGCTTGCAGGTGGTGGATGGCTATTTTTCCTACCCTGACCTGCCTAAAGATGTCTCTGATGTTCAGATTGAGCTGGCAGCCGACTACAATGGAAAGAATATGGACCTTACGACAGTTGACCTGGAGAAGTTTCACCTTTCCCTGGGGGGAAATCCCATTGACGCAAAGTTTCATGTGGATCATCCAATCAGTGATATGCATGTGACAGGGGCGCTGGAAGGACTTATAGATTTTGGCTCCCTGAACGATTTGCTGCCCATGGAGAACATGGATCTTTCTGGCAGAATGACAGCCAATTTGAAGCTTGATACGAAGATGTCCTATATCGAAGAGGAGAATTTTGAGGAAGTGAACCTTGACGGATCCATCCTGGTGGAGGGAGTTAGTGTACTGATACCTGAAATTCCTGTTCCGATTGAACTTCGGAGCTTGGAAATGAATTTCAATCCCAGGTATGTGGACTTATCAGGCGCTGACCTGCAAATGGGTAGCTCTGACCTGCACATGGAGGGCGCTTTGTCTAATTTCATACCCTTTGTTTTTGCGGGAGAGACCGTGTCCGGAGCTTTGAAAATTTCTTCAAGCCTGCTGGATGCCGGGGAGCTTATGACTGAATCAGCGGAGGAAGCAAAGGAGGATAGCGTTCAGCTCATTGCTGAGTCAGCACCCGATTCTCTTTATCAGGCCCCGGAAGCAAATATTCCGGTGAACATTGATTTCATCCTGGAGTTGGATGTAAAGAAGCTTATAAAGGATGAAATTTTGCTGGAAAACATTGTGGGCGAGGTAAGAGTCAAGAATGGAATTGCATATTTGAACGGACTGAACCTGGATCTGATTGGAGGTCACGCGGTGGCCACGGGAAGTGTGGATACCCGCGATGAATTTGCTAGAGCAGATTTTTCCCTTGATATGCAGGAAGTGGATATCCCCCGGGCCTATTCCACCTTTGTAACGGTTGAACGCCTTGCACCCATGGCCAGGTATTGTAAGGGAGATGCCAATGTGAACCTGGATTTCTCTTCCTTACTCGATGCGTCTTTCTCTCCTTTATACGAGTCGGTCAATGCCAGGGGGAAGATATCTACAAGCGGTCTGCAAATCTATAATATGCGTTCTTTTGTGCGCCTTAGCGAACTTTTAAAGAGTGAAAAATTCCGTGATATGACCCCTGACGATATGAATATTAAATTCCAGGTTGAAGAGGGGAAGGTGATTGTTGATCCTTTTGATGTTTCCTTCGAAGACTCAAAAATTACGGTTTCCGGATTACATGGAATAGATATGTCTCTGGATTACCTGCTGGATATGAACATAGCCAAAGCAGATCTCGGTAGCGGTGCGGTAGATTTAATGGATGGAATATCTGCCATGGCCTCTTCAGCAGGATTTAAAATTCCCGAGTCAGATTTCGTGAAAATAAAGGTCAGGATCAGTGGAACCTTCGAGGAACCCTTGATCACCACTGACCTTGGTGCTAACCTGAATGCAGGAAAGGCTGAAGTCAAAAAGATCGTTGAGGAGCGTGTTGCCGAAGAAGTTGAGAAAGTGGAGGAGGTGATCCGGGAAGAGGCAGAGGAGGAGCGTGCTCAGATTATGGAAGATGCCAGGAAAGCTGGTGAGCAATTGGTACGCGAAGCTGAAAAGCAGGGGGAGAACCTGGTGAAGGAAGCCGGGAGCAATCCCCTTAAGAAGATGGCAGCCAGGGCAGCTGCGGATGAACTTGTCCGACAGGCCAACAAACAAGCCGAAAACCTGCTCAGGGAGGCCCAGACCCAGGCCGATGAGATTATGGCTCAGGCCAGGACCGAAGCTTCGCGACTTTAAGATGACTACCTTCTGAGAAGGCCACAAAAAAAAGGCTGCCTCCTAAGAGACAGCCTTATAAAAATGTTTGAAGGAAAGACTAGAAACGCTTCTCCTTGATACGTGCCTTCTTACCGGTAAGTTCGCGGAAATAGAAGATACGAGCTCTTCTCACGCGACCATGCTTGTTCACTTCTATCTTATCGATAAAGGGAGAAGTGGTAGGAAAGATTCTTTCTACACCAATGTTCCCGGACATCTTCCGAACAGTAAAAGTTTCTGTAGTTCCTTTTCCACGGCGTTGGATTACAACACCCCTGAATTGCTGGATACGTTCTTTACTACCCTCAATAATTTTGTAATGAACAGTAATGGTATCACCTGCCCCGAATTTCGGTAATTCGTTCTCGGTGGCAAATTCCTGCTCAACAACCTTCATTAAATCCATGATTCTATATTTATTATATTGTAAGTCTGATTTAACAGGTCGCAAAAGTACAAATTAATTTCATATTTGACTAATGCTAAATACGATTTATTAACAATGCCCTGTTAATTAATGGGCTTCCTCTTTTGGCATCTTCAGGTTTTTACCTGCGTCTTTCACCACAGTCTCCTTCCATTGCTCTGAGTAACCCGGTTGATCAGGCCCCAGGGGGTAACCATCTTCGCTTCTCAGGAACTCCCCGTTTTCCTCTTTTTTGATATTCCCATCGATATACTTAACCAGCAGGAACTGTCCAAGTTCCTTATAGCGCTGTACTGTATAATCACCCATTTTGGAAGAATAGTTGGTGACCAGCTCCCTTGCCATTTCCGGATTGACTTCATTGAGAGCGATGGCGGCAGCATCAATAGTTGCCACTTCAGCTATAAACTTTTCCTCAAGTTCGGTCTGAACTTTCCTCACGTCCTCCATCATCACATTATAACGCAGATAACTGAAATTGGACACAAAGCTAAAGGCCCAGAAGGCTGCAGTTTCGGAATAGGTGAGCAAATCACCGTTACCCACAGCATAGGAGTGAGGTACCCTTGTCATCCCACAATACATGGGAACATAAGTGGTCGCAGCTGCATCATCAATCCCAAACCAAAAAATCCCACCCAGCCAATCTGGCTTCATGGGGCGGCATTCGGCAACAAAGGAGAAGCCGGTTTGCTGAGTAGCTGTTGCCCTTTCATTCACATACATCTTTCCGTCCTGTTCCCAGGTGAGAGGCCGCCAGCGATAGGGGAGGCCGAAGGGGCCGGCTCCGGCATCCTTGCTCATGTCCAATTCGGTACCCTCCAGGTGATCGCGCATGAAATTCATTAAATCCTTATTGGATATTTTCCTGTTGGGTTTGATATAAAGCGGCATTCTGTTATCAAGATCCTCGCCTTTCACGTAGCTGAAGTATTGCTCCATATCATCGTTGATATCCTTGAAGAAGGACCATACCCTCATGTCGCAAAAACGGGCTCCTCCAAAATCAACCGGTGCATAGGTGTCAGAAAAGCTGAAATTCGCATCTTCACCTTCGTAGTATCCCTTTTCCCTGGCAAAACTGATCACATCCGGGGCGTAGAGACAATTCTCCGGATCATCCAGCGGGAATTGGCGGATCCTCGCCTGGTTGGCATGACCACTCACATATCCATCGGGAATTCTCACAGCCACCCACACGGCACCCTTATTCTTATTAAATGTTTTCCCTTTTTTCGTGACCATCTCGGTTCCTTTACCGATCAGTTCCAAAATCCACACCTCATTGGGATCAGCAATTGAGAAAGACTCTCCGGAACTGCAGTAACCATATTCGGCTACCAGTTCACCCATGACATTGACAGCCTCTCTGGCAGTCCTGGCTCTCTGTAGCGTTATATAAATAAGGCTCCCGTAGTCAATCAGGCCGGTTGTATCCCTTAACTCCTTTCGTCCACCGTAGGTTGTTTCGCCAATGGCCACCTGGTGTTCGTTCATATTCCCCACCACTGAATAGGTATGGGAAAGCTGGGGGATTCGGCCCAGGAATTTATTGGTATCCCATTCATAAACATCCAGCATCGCTCCCGGGGGATAGTCTGCCGCAGGTCTGAAATACAATTCACCATACAGGACATGGGCATCGGCCGCATATGTGATCATGGCTGTTCCGTTTACGGATGCTCCTGGCGTAACCAGGAAATTTGTGCACGCAAATACAGTTCCTCCCCAAAGGGTCAGACCCAATATGGCTGTAATAATTCCTCTTTTCATATGAACTTTCATTTATTAAAATTTATATTTTTTTCTCCTGAGTACTGAGCTCTGAGTACTTCGTACTGTATTAGGGCGTCAAAGATTTCATTTTTTAAATAAATTACCAACTGATCCTAGAGAATAACATATATTTATTGGAAATAAAAACCCTTTTTATCTTTGCGGCATACTATTTGAGGGATATATAGTAGATGTTTTTTCATAAGTAGTTTAGTTGGTAGTTTAGTTAGTGTTGTAGAAAAGGGAGGCCGCCAGGCAGCCCTTTTCTTTTTTTTACCAGCACAGGCTTAAAATATTCTCCCTTTCCTTGTCTGAAAGCGCATAATTCAGGCCTTCCGCTTTGTTTTGATTCAAAAGTTGCAGGATTTCATCACGACTTGATTGCTTTATCCCCGCTTCCTGGCATTTTACAGGGCTTCCCAGGGCGGAAAAGAAATCTTTAAGCTTCTCACTAATAAGATCCGGATCGCTAATACCATACAATGCCTGACCCAGGGATTCAATCCGATCTTTTGCCCTGTCCTTCATAGCCTTTATCCAGGCCGGGTAGATGATCGAAAGTGTTGCTGCATGGGGTGTATCATAAAGGTAGGAGAGTATGTGCCCCATCCTGTGAACACCCCAATCGCCTGATCTTCTGGCATACATGGTGGTATTGTTCAACGCATTTGTTGCGGCGAGGGTTAGCACTGTAATCAGGGGCAAAGCAGAGGAGGGTGAATGTTTTCCCGTCATTACTTCCCAGATATCATACTCATCAGTCATGCAAAGGGCGATTATTTTAGCTGAATCAATGACGCTCCCGCCACCCACAGCCACTACCAAATCTACACCTGATTCACGCCCCAGCCTTACACCTTCTTCCACATCTTCCAAACGCGGATTGGGTTTAATGCCATCAAACTCTGTGATTTTGATGTGATTCTTTTTCAAGTGCTCAGCGGTATCTGAGTAACTGCCATTACGCTTTACCGAGCCTCCGCCGTATACAAGGAGGGCATGCTTGCCGAGTTTGGAAGCTGCGATACCCAGGTCACTTACCACCCCTTTCCCAAAGTGAAGTTTGGTCGGGTTAAATGCTACGAAATTTAACATCTCTGATTTGTTTTTAATTGTGTATGGTACCCACAGAAAGGTCTGATGTCCCACCAGTGACACTGGCCAGGCAATTTACTTCACCCTGGTATTTAAGGAGTCCCAGAAATGCAAATATCAGAGCCTCTTTGTATTGAACCAGATCGGGAGAAGGAATGTGTAACTCGGCCCCGCTATGGAAACTAAACCGCTCCATAAGGGTATTGTTCAGTGCACCCCCTCCACTGACTAGTACTTTTTTCGCACAGGCCAGATCTACCGAGGATGCAAGTTGAATGGCAATGTGTTCAAGCATGGTGGCCATCTGATCCTGAACAGATAATTCAGGACTACTTGAGTGAGGGATGAAAACCTTCTGGAACCACTCTGTTCCTAGTGATTTTGGAGCCTCCATCCTGTAAAATTCAAGAGAATTCAAATGATGAAGAAACTCTTGGTTGATTTCCCCCTTTGCAGCCAGCATCCCATCCTTATCGAAATCCTGGCCCTCCATCTCAGCAATCCGGTTCAGCGCAAGGTTTGCCGGACCAATGTCAAAAGCAAGCCTCTGCCCGTGAGGGTCATCAAATGAGATGTTGGCAAATCCGCCAAGGTTGATGCATGCATCATAGCTCCCGAAAAGCAGTTGGTCACCAATGGGTACAAGGGGTGCCCCCTGGCCGCCCTGGGCCACATCTTCCTTTCTGAAGTCGTTAATTACTATGATTTCGGTACGTTCAGCCATTATGGCCCCGTTCCCGGCCTGAAAGGTGATTCCCTTTGCAGGCTCATGGAAAAGCGTATGTCCGTGGGAGCTTAATAGATTTGGGGCCACATTGTGACCTTGGTGAAAATCATTGATCAGTTCAGCGAAATGCACGCCAAGCAAAAGATCCAGTTCCATAAGCTCGCTATTCGAAAGCGAGGCAGGATTAAGCAATAGACCTTTAAGCCAGTCCGGATAGGGGATGGTCTCACAATGAACAATTCTGGAATCCCACGCTTTCTCTTCCCTGCTGAATTCGCAATAAGCCAAGTCCACACCATCAAGGGAGGATCCCGACATAAGGCCTGTTACTTTATAGGTGATAGGCATATCTGATTTACCAGCTAAAAGTTGTATGGTACAAATTTACATTTCCCTGGGAATCGGATACATAAAGTTCAAGTTCATGATCGCTGTTGGGTGAAATTCTATCATTATCAAAGGTATAGGTCAGCAAGTCATTTTTTGGATCATACTCAAACAATACCCATCGCATATCCACATACCCTTCATATTTTGCAATATCTGAAATGTCATCGCGGATGATGAAACGAAGGGCTTTTCGGCCCGACTGATCGGCCGAAGCAGATCCTTTTATGGGTATAATCTCCGGGGCGATGGTGTCCAGTGAAACTGCATACTCCCCAAAACTCCTGAGCCTGGCAATGACTCGTCCATTGCTGTAGGTGCCACCAAGCGAAGCAACCTTCTTTTCCTCGGTATCGTAAGTCACGAAAACCAGTTTGTCACGCAATTCCGGGGCCACCTCCGGAGCAATAACGGATAGAGTATAAGTTTTAAAAAGGGGAGTGTGCGGGGAATGGATATGGTAATTTTCCGAAAGAAAGCCATTGCTCCTGGGGCTTTCCTTAAAGGAAAACTCAATGTTTTCAAATAGTGCGCCGGCCGGGACTTCAACTTGCACCTTTTTATTATAAAAGCGGGCCTCCTCATCAAATTTCATAAGCAGAGAGCTTTGATTCCCGGGGCTTGGTGATCCTGGCTGAATGCCCTTAATATTTAATTTAAAAGACAGGCAGGATATATTACCCGCCACATCTGAGACATTCACCTTAATGGTGTGGCTACCCGCACTATCCTCCTGGAGAATGCCATCGTTTTCAAGATTCCGGTAAATACGGAGTTTATCGTTGGGCAGGCGGTGAAGCCGGTGCACATTTCTACTCAGACTTTTTTTCTCTTCATAATCAATATGGGCGTTTACATACCTGGTTTCTGAAAAGG
>JAOZLK010000170.1:0-6079 GCA_029934875.1 Bacteroidales bacterium
TTACCGGGTAAATGAGGATGGAGAAGTCGGGCCGGCAACTTACCCTTTCAATGGGGTCAGCATTGTCCGGATCGCCTCCATCAAAATGAGTGGAAAGCGTGGAGGCCAGGTGCCCTCCTGCTGAAAAACCCATAACCCCGATCTTTTCCGGATCCAGGTTCCAATGCACCGCATTCGCCCTGACCATTCGCAGCGCCCGCTGGGCATCCATCAGGGGCGACAGGCGGGGGATGATGTTGTTGCTTGAACCCGGTAAACGGTATTTCAACACAAAAGCGGCAATCCCTTTCGAGTTGAGCCACCGTGCGATATCACTTCCCTCCCAGTCGTAGGCAAGGATATGGTATCCACCTCCGGGACAGATCACTACTGCCTCTCCTGTGGTATTTTTTTTGGAAGGCAGGAACACAGCAACATCTGGTTTCTGCACATTTCTAACTCTGACAATATCCGCGGTATCCCAGATAGTTTCTTCCCCGGTCTCTTTGTAGTTGGGCGGATCACCTTCCCAGAGTGGGATTACCTGGTTCTGCGCCATTGAAGAGGAGATCATTATCATTGACAGGATGGCAATAAACAGCGTTTTCATGGATGTATTAGTTTTGTGATATTATAAATCTGTTTTTTTGATCATGAGTGCCATGCGCTCCGCATTTACCGGAGAGTGAAGCACCTTCCCATTACCCAGCTCCAGGATCTCGGAATTCTGCTCCCCGGTATCCACATTGATGAAGGTCGCTTCATACTCCCCTTCTTTTAACAGGGGGACCAACTCCTGTGACTCCACTTGCTCTAAAAACACCAGGTAAACCTCACCTTCCTTCTGTAATCCGTATTGCTGCATGGCGGAGCCATCTGAAGCCAAAAGATCTCCGGAAACCTCCATCTCCCAATAGGAAACCAGCTCCATGGTCTCTACAAGAATTGAGAGCTTTTTCCTGAATTTGGGACCACCCCAGCCCGGGTTTCCATCCGGAATGGGCCAGTCGCCCTTCTCATTCCCGGCCGTGAAAGAGTAATCCAGATTGTTGTATAAACCTGCACCTGATAGGAGAATCCGCCAGGCCTGGTCAAGGTACAGATGTTCATCATGAGGCATGAAACCGGTTTCATCAAGCCCAATCACACACCCCAGTTCGAGGTTCATCCGTGCAGCTCCGGGAAGGGCGTAATGAAAGTTGATCATGGAGATCCCTTCCGGAACCTGGTCGAGATCATATTGGAAATTACAGATATTCTGGGCAATCAGGTGGGACTTGGGCAATACAGACTCCTCCTTCTTTATCACAGATGCTACCCATGCCTGCCATTCCGTGGAAACCGCATTGGCAATAACTACCTGCTTTTGCCAGGTCCGGGGGTGTACCTCACCATCCGACTCATTTACAAAGCCCGCCAGGTTCTGATTATCGGACCAGGGTTCGTTCTGGATCTCGAAAAAGAAATTATCAAAGCCGTTGAGTTCACGGACTACCTTCTGTATATATTTCTGCTGGTAATCCAGGAGTTCCCCGTTATAGAGTGTGTTCACCCGCTGAAAGGGTAAAGCTCCTACCCCATTGATATTGTTTTTGGCATTGAAGGGACTCAGATCCCATGCATTTTCAGCATAGATAGAGGTGAAAAGTGTGATCTCCACTATAACTCCCAGCTTTTCAGCTTCACCCACAAAACCCTTCAGACGCTCAAAAAAGCTGGATGAGAATCTATCAAGATCATATTTGCCATCCTCCTTGACCCAGGGAGCAATGAACCTGCCCGGTAGAGGGGCCAGCGTATTCTTTCGGATTCCGAAAATATTCTTCACGGGTTCGATATAGGTACCTGTAAAAATACGGGTGTAGTTGAACCCCTCCTCACGCAGGGTCTCCAGGTATAATTTATAGTCAAAATCCAGGTTTACCATCGCCCCGTAGTGCTCGGCCGAGGTGATCAGGATCAGGGGATTGCCTTTGTATTCAAGGTACCTTGGATTTTCAGGTAAGAGTCGAAGGGTTTCAGCCGATCTTACTTCTTTTACTCCCGTGTTCTTTTCCGACGGCCCCTTACAGGAAAAGATGAGCAAAAATAACAAGGGGAGAGACAGCAAACTAAACCTTTTCATGATCAGGGTTTTTGAATTACATAAATATAATGTTTGCCCGGGCAATTGAGCATTATTACACCATCAAGCAGCTCCACATTGGCTTCGGTCCATTCTCCTGTAAGAATCTCAAGACGTTTTGCTTTCAATCGGGATCCAGGCTGTTCCACATCCAGACTGACTTCACCGGCATCCGGGAAATAAACCAGGTAATCCTTAGCAGGTACAGCCCTGCAGTAAGCTTCATTTTCAGCCCTTTGTCCAAGCAGCTCATTATAAGGCCTCGCATTAAAAAAATCAATCTGATCTGTGGCCTCACGAATCCCCCGGATTACAGCCAGGGCGGTATCACCCAGTCCAAGTCCGGAAGGAGGCCTGTGGAATCGCACCGCAGCTGATCCAAAAAGGGAGCTTCGGACAAAACTCTCAATACCATTGTGGGTTCCTCCACCATGTCTGCCCTGATCATTGCCATAAGTCTTCACATTATTCACCGGTCTTAGCATTCCGGCATTTTTCAACTTTTCAATCTGGTGCAGGCCGTTGAGCCACTGGCTCTCCCCTCGTTGATGGTTATTCTGGGATATCTCCACAAATGAATATAGTTCAGGATGGTCAAAGCTCTCCCGATGGGAAATATGATCCAGATCCCACGGATCCCACATTTCGGTCACATGCACGGTTTTCTTTTCCTCGGAAGCTTTTTTCCGGATGTAATCAGACCAGAATTCTCCCCAATCCGAAGTCACCGAGGTTTCATTGTCGATACAGTAGAGAACATGATCGTATTCCAGGGAAATGGAAAGCAATTTATCCACAAAGCGCTGCTGATATTCCAGCAGAGGCATATTATTGTGTTGGGAGGGTATCGACCAGAAGAAGGGATTGTCACACATGATAGGGTGTGTGGAAACCTTAGACGGAAGCTTGGTCCGCTCCAGGGAATAGTTGATATTATTGACCGGGTTAAAAGGATTTTTATCCCAGTTCTCCCGGTAGAAATCGAAAGTGGCCCACACTTCCACCTGGACGATGATCTCTCTTTCCGAGCTAAGTTCGAGCAAAGACCTAAAGCGCTTCCAGTAGCTTTCGTTCCATGATCTCAAATCATAGCTGCCCGACACAGGATCCAAATGGAAAGCCCACACATTTCCACTGTCACGGCTCGACATGGTATTGCGCACGTAGTTTCCTCCCACCGAAGCAAGCCGGTCAAGTTGCGTTTCCAATCCTGACATCTGGAAAAGGTTATCCTCGTCAGAACCACCCAGCAGAAGTACAGCCTTGCCATGGTATTCCCAATACTGAGGATGTGTACTGCTCGGGTGAATGCCGGTTCTGATAAGGGAGGTGTCTCCGCCGTCACAAGCGGCCAGGAAAAGGATCAGTAAAAGAGAAACGTACTTTTTCATTGCTTCAGGTTTCTGGCTTGTGGCCAATCAAATGTTAAAAATAAGCACAGAATTCATAAAAGGGTCATATATTTTCATGAATCTGTTCAGCGAATTTGTTTTTATAGAGATATAATTTACTTTGCGTCAAAGGCATATTTGTTATAAGGAGATAAACTGATTTTAATGGAACCATTATCAAGAGATATCAAGCAAAAAAAGACAAGCTACATCGTCATGACCATCCTGAGGGTGGCCATTGGCTGGCACTTTTTATATGAAGGCTTAACCAAAGTGCTCAATCCTGAATGGAGCGCTGCCGGTTATCTTGAAAGCGCCACCGGCCCCCTGGCCGGGCTCTATCATGCACTCGCTGCCAATGATGGCATTTTGATGCTTGTGAATATTCTGAATACATGGGGACTGGTTCTGATCGGGCTGGGCTTGATCCTGGGACTATTCACAAGAATCTCACAGGTGGCTGGGATTGCCCTGCTGTTCATGTATTACATCTCTCACCCCCCGATCCTTACGGAACCGGGGTTTTTCCGCGAAGGTTCTTACTTTTTCATCTCTAAGGACTTTCTTGAGATGCTTGCCCTGCTTGTATTGATGTTCTTTCCCACCGGAAAATTCCTGGGTCTCGATGGACTTTTTGAAAGGATGGCACACAAACCCATGCACAAAATGGATCATGGTCAGCCCGACTCCCCGGAACAAAAAGCCGATGTGGGACAGATCCAAAGGCGTGAGGTGCTTAAACACCTTGCTACGATTCCCTTCCTGGGTGCTGTTGTATTCGGGGCCCTGCGCAGAACCCGGATGAGCAGCCTGGAAGAGCAGAATCTGGTTGACTCCTCCTCAGGGGCCACAAAGCAATTTGTAAATAAGATCATGGCAGACGGGAACAATGACTTACTGAAAGATTTGAAAGGAAAGCAGTTTACTGATGAGACCAATCAGTTAAAAGGTTCGCTTCCCAAGGGAATGCTGGGCAATATGGAGTCTTCAAAACTGATACTGGGAGGAAATCTGCTCAGCGGTTACGCACATTCCCGTGACCTGATCTACGTCTCCTCCCTGGTACTCAACTACCACCAGAAAGATCGCATTTTCCGCACCCTGATGCTGGCGGAACAGTCGGGTATCAATACCATTCTCTCCAATCCGGTGGTGATGCCTCTTATGAAGGAGTATTGGGACGGAGGATATGGCAAAATTCAGTTCCTTACCGACTGTGCCGGACTGGATTATTCTGATTATGCGAATGGTGTGAAAGCCATGGATTTCCAGAAGTATATGGACCTTGTGAAAGGTGCCATCGATGATGGAGCCAGTTCATGCTATATCCAGGGTGAGACGGCCGATTTCTATATTCAGAACAACCAGCCCGAGAAACTGGTAAAGGTGATGGATATGATACGCGATAATGGCCTGTCCGTGGGTATTGGAGCACATAAAATAGAGACCATCAAGAAATGTGTTGAACTGGGACTGGAGCATGACTTCTGGATGAAGACCCTGCATACCCACGATTACTGGTCAGCCAAACACCCCATCTGGAACGACAACATGTATTGCTTCGATCCCCAGGAGACCATCAACTATATGGAGACACTGGAGAAACCCTGGATCGCCTTTAAGACCCTGGCTGCCGGTTCAATCAAGCCCGAAGAGGCCTTCCCCTATGTGTTTAACAACGGGGCTGACTTCCTCTGTGTAGGTATGTATGATTTTCAAATCATCGATGATGTGAACATCACACTCGGTGCCATGGAAAATGCAAGGGAAAGAACCCGACCCTGGAGGGCCTAAAACCTAAGACTCATGAACCCTCCATTCAAAGCTTTTGAACCCGACTTTGAGAATCTGCTGAGGGTTCTCAGGCGGGAAAAAACAAGTCGACCCGTTCTTTTCGAATTCATTCTGAACCTTGACTATTGCAGGGAGTTTTCGAACTACTCTGTTCAACCAGAACCGGGCTCTTTGGATCATTTCAGAATGGTCATCGACGCCTTTAAAAATCTTGGCTACGACTACGCCCCTGTCTACACCTGGGAGTCCGATCTACTTTCCTTTGCAAAGGGTCACCAGGATTCCCTGGCCAGCAGGTCGCAGAACCAGGGAGCCATGATCACCGACCGCAAAAGCTTTGAGAACTACCCCTGGCCTGATGCCCGGTCAGGAAATTATGAAATCTACCACAAACTCGGGGAGCATCTCCCCGATGGAATGAAACTGCTGGGATTCAGTAATGGAGGGGTCCTTGAAAATGCCACCGATATTGTGGGATTCGAGAATCTTTGCATGATCTACTTACTTGACCCTGATCTCACCGGTGAGATCTTCCGTAACATTGGAGAAAGGCTTATTGAGTTTTATTCCATCGTGGCCTCCATGGATGAGGTGGGAGCCTGCGTGGTGAACGACGATTGGGGCTTCAAGACCCAGACCATGTTCCCACCCGAGATGATGGAAGAGTATGTTTTTCCCTTCACCCGCAGGATTGTGGAGGTGATCCATTCCAACAACAAGCCGGCCATCCTGCATAGTTGTGGTAACCTTAAAAAAGTCATGAATGTGATTATCGACGAGCCATAAAGCT